>NZ_JBHVEE010000037.1:41844-72148 GCF_042802415.1 Streptomyces sp. NPDC057486
GCCATCGGGTCACCTTCGCCCCCCCCCCCCCCCCCCCCCCGCCCCCCCCAGGCCCCCCCCCCCCGCCGGCCCGGGGCCCCCCCCCGCGCCGCCCGGCGGCCCGCCCCGACGCCGCGGGGCCCGGCCTGTGCGGCCGGGCCCCGCAGTGCGACCTCCCACGGCCCGCTCGGTGACCTTGGCGCGAAATACGCATTCCGTGGAGAAAACCCTTTGCTTCGACCGGGGCCCCCGGGTGAACCTTGCACGGTTTGAGTCAGTCACCGAACGAAAACCGATCCTCAGAACCATGGGACGTCATGCACATTCGCGATCTCCCCTACCCGGATCCTGGCGATCCCGATGTCCGGTCAGGCCCACGCTTCCTGCTCTGGCTCGGCCGCAACCAGATCCGCGGACAGCTCAAGTCCCTGTCCTGGGGCCTGCTGCACCAGTGCTCCGTCGCCGGGCTGCCACTGGCCGTCGGCTTCGCCGTGCAGGCCGTCGTCGACCGTTCCGGCAGTCGGCTCGCCCTGGCCGGCGGGCTGATCGCCGTCCTCGGTGTGCTGATCGCGGTCGGCGACACCATGCTCCACCGGACCGCCGTCACCAACTGGATCACCGCCGCGGCCCGTGTCCAGCAGCTACTGGCCCGCAAGACCGCGGAACTCGGGTCCGCGCTGACCCGCCGGGTCGCCGCGGGCGAGGTCGTCGCGGTGTCCACCGGCGACGTCGAGAAGATCGGCTGGTTCGTCGAAGCACTCTCCCGCTTCGCCGCTGCCGCCGCCGCTCTCGTGCTGATCTGTGTCGGACTCGTCGTCTATCTGCCGTCGCTGGGAGCACTGGTGGCACTCGCCATGCCGCTCCTGGCACTGGCCGTGCTGCCGCTGCTCCCTCGCGCCACCCGGCGCGCGGATCTTCAGCGTGAGAAGGCCGGAAAGGCCACCGAACTCGCGTCGGACACCGTGGCCGGTCTGCGGGTGCTGCGCGGGATCGGCGGCGAGGAGCTGTTCCTCGGCCGCTACCGGCGTGCCTCGCAGGAGGTCCGCAGGGCGGCCGTCCGCAGCGCGCAGATGTGGTCACTGATCTCGGCGATCCAGGTGCTGCTGCCGGGCGTGCTGCTCATCTCGCTGGTCGTGTACGGAGCGACACTGGCCCGCGAGGGCCGGATCGAGGTCGGTCAGCTGGTCACGGTGTACAGCGCGGCGACGCTGATGCTGTTCCCGTTGCGGCACTTCGAGGAGATCGCGATGGCGTACTCCTTCTCGCGGCCGTCCGCCAAACGGGCCGTGCGGGTGCTGTCGTTGCACCGCACCGTCGAGCCGTCGACCGTCGATGTGGTGCCTTCCGGTGATCTGTACGACCCGGTCACAGGGCTGATGGCCCCCGCGGGCAGGTTCACCGCGGTGGTCTGCGGCGACCCGGACGAGGCCGGCCGACTGGCCGAACGGCTCGGTGGGCACGCCGAGCCGGCCGCGGAGCAGGACACGACGGACGACGCTCCCGAGGGCTCGCCGTCGCCGGAGAAGAACCCGTCCGTCCTGCTCGGCGGCGTCCCGCTGGACGAGCTGTCGCTGGCGTCCGCCAGGACCGCGGTGCTGGTCCAGGACAAGGACCCGGTGCTGCTCTCCGGGACGCTCCGGGAGCTCCTGGACGTACCGTCGTCCGGCCAGGTGACCGCTGAGGAGGCGCTTGCCGCCGCCCAGTGCGGTGACGTGCTCGACGCGCTGGCACAGGCCTCGGTGACCAGGGACGGCGATCCGATGACGACCAGGATCACCGAGCGCGGCCGGTCGCTCTCCGGCGGCCAGCGGCAGCGGCTGGCCCTGGCCCGCTCCCTGGTCACCGATCCGGAGGCACTGGTTCTCGACGAGCCGACGTCCGCCGTCGACTCGCACACCGAGGCCCGGGTCGCCGCCGGTATCAAGGCGCTGCGCCAGGGTCGTACGACCGTCGCGTTCGCCTCGTCGCCGCTGCTGCTGGACCTCGCGGACCGGGTGGTGCTGGTGCACCGGGGGACCGTGACAGCGGTCGGTACGCACCGCGAACTGCTGCACACCGAACCGCGATACCGGGCTGTCGTCACCCGGGAGACCGACGACGAGATCGCGGCACCGACCGCATCGGACGAGATCGACGGGATCGGCGAAGTCAGCGGGATCAAGGCGATCGAAGAGATCGAAGGAATCGAGGAGAGGGCATGATCGGCGTCGCACAACCGACGTACGACCCGGCCGCCCCGGAGTCGGCGACGACGCTGCCGGTCGGCACCCCCACCACCGTACGCAGCTATGTACGGGACCTGATGCGGCGCCACCGCAAGCCGTTCACCGTACTCATCTCGGTCAACGCCGTCGCGGTGATCGCCTCGATCGTCGGGCCGTATCTGCTGGGCGGGCTGGTCGAGGACCTGTCGAACGGGGTCGCCGACCTCCATCTGGAGCGCACCGCCGCGGTGTTCGGGCTCGCACTGCTCGTACAGACCGTGTTCACCCGGATGATGCGGCTGCGCAGCGCGATGCTCGGCGAGGAGATGCTGGCCGATCTGCGCGAGGACTTCCTCGTGCGGTCGGTCGGGCTGCCGCCGGGCGTGCTGGAGCGGGCCGGGACCGGTGATCTGCTCTCCAGGATCACCACCGACATCGACCGGCTGGCCAACGCGATGCGGGAGGCCGTGCCGCAGTTGGCGATCGGTGTGGTGTGGGCGGGGCTGCTGCTCGGTGCGCTCACCGTGACCGCTCCCCCGCTGGCACTCTCCGTACTGATCGCCCTGCCGGTGCTGATCCTCGGCTGTCGCTGGTACTTCCGTCGGGCGCCGTCCGCGTACCGCTCGGAGGCAGCCGGGTACGCGGCGGTCGCCGCGATGCTGGCGGAGACCGTGGACGCCGGACGGACGGTGGAGGCGCACCGTCTCGGCGCGCGCCGGGTGGCGTTGTCGGACCGGCGGATCAAGGAGTGGACGGCCTGGGAGCGGTACACGCTGTTCCTGCGTTCGGTGCTCTTCCCCGTCATCAATGTCACGTACGTGACGATCCTCGGCGCAGTGCTGATGCTCGGCGGCTGGTTCGTCATCGAGGGATGGCTCACTGTCGGACAGCTGACGACGGGTGCGCTGCTGGCGCAGATGATGGTCGACCCGATCGGTCTGATCCTGCGCTGGTACGACGAGTTGCAGGTCGCACAGGTGTCCCTGGCCCGGCTGGTCGGCGTGCGGGACATCGAACCGGACGCGGGCGACGCGGAGGTCGCCCCGGACGGCCGGGACGTCCGGGCGGACGGTGTGCACTTCGGCTACCGCGCCGGGGTCGACGTGCTGCACAAGGTGTCCCTCGACGTCGCCCCGGGCACGCGCCTCGCGCTGGTCGGCCCGTCCGGTGCGGGCAAGTCCACGCTCGGCCGGCTGCTGGCCGGGATCTACGCACCGCGCAGCGGTGAAGTCACCCTGGGCGGTGCGCAGTTGTCGCAGATGACGGCGGAGCAGGTGCGTACGCATGTGGCGCTGGTCAACCAGGAGCACCATGTGTTCGTCGGTTCGCTCCGCGACAACCTGCTGCTGGCCCGGGAAGGCGCGCAGGACGCGGAGCTGTGGGCGTCGCTCGCCGCGGTCGACGCGGACGGATGGGCGAAGGCGCTGGGCGAGGGTCTGGACACCGAGGTCGGTTCGGGCGGTCTGGCGCTGACCCCGGCGCAGGCGCAGCAGATCGCCCTGGCCCGGCTGGTGCTGGCCGATCCGCACACTCTGGTGCTGGACGAGGCGACCTCGCTGCTGGACCCGCGGGCGGCCCGCCATCTGGAGCGCTCGCTGGCGCGGGTGCTCGACGGCCGTACGGTCGTGGCGATCGCGCACCGGCTGCACACCGCGCATGACGCGGATGTGATCGCGGTGGTCGAGAGCGGCAGGATCAGCGAACTGGGCAGCCATGACGAGCTGGTTGCGGCGGACGGCGCGTATGCGGCGCTGTGGCGGTCCTGGCACGGGTGAGCGGAGGTGGCGCGCGGACCGTCACCGGTTCGCGCGCAGCCACGCGTCGAGAGCGGCGAAGTCCGCGTCGGTGAGCCCCTGGGCGGCGTCGACGCGGTGGAGGAGGGCCGGCCCCGGGTGATGTGCGGCCACCCAGGACCGGTCGGTGCCGGTGATCTCGTCGTCGACCCAGACGAAGGGGCGCCCTGCCGCGTGGTCAACGAGGGGCGCGTCTTCCAGTGCAGCCCGTCCCGCCGGTCGAGTTCGTCCTCGTACGCCGGATCCGGCCAGGCCACCACGGGCAGCTCCGGCAGGCCGAGCCACGGAGCGATGCACTCGTTGGCCTCGTCCAACCAGGTCGTGGCCCAGACGAGATCGCAGCCCAGAGCCGTCAGCCGGGGCCCGAGCGCGGGGTCGATCCTGCTCAGAAGGGGATTCGACTCGGCCGGCCCGGGTGTGGCCTCCGTGCGGTACGTCGGATACCCGTCCGGGCGCTGTTGCGGCGTCGCCCCGAACGGAATGAGCGGCCCGTCGACGTCGAGGAAGAGAAGCGGGCGCTGCGCGGAACCGGTCACGGCTGCACGGTACCCGCTCTCCGGGCGGACGCGACGAGGGCGCCCGTGGTGGATCGCCTTCCACCACGGGCACCGTCGTGGCCACTGTCCCGCCAGGTCCCCTTCCGTGGGGTTGCGAGCTGCGCACCTGCGCCCCGCACGGCGGCAGCGCGGTCCCTGACCGGGTACCGCACCGCGGTGACCCGGTCGTCGCTCCGGGCGGGGAGGCGGTGACGGCCCGGTTGGCACCCTTGCCGCCCGGATGGACCGTCAGGTCGCCCCCGAGCACGGTCTCCCCGGTGGTGGGGCGGCGTGCGACGCGGCCATGAGGTCCGCGTCGGCCCGGTCGCCCACGACGGCACCGGTGGAGGCCGGTCGGGTGGACATGACGCCCCTCTCAGAGGCCCTGGGCCCGTACGATCCGGGCGACGATCTGCTCGGCGATCGCCTGCACATCGGCGTCGACGACGAGGTCCACATTGCCCTCCGGGTCGGACGTGAACAGGGTCAGCCCTTCGTCGGTGACCTCGACCGTGCCGCGTTCGGTGGTGTAGAGGTCGGGGCGGAGCAGGGACAGCGCCGTGATCGGGTCGTGCGGCACGCTCCACGATTCGCCGGTGAAGCCGGTCCATCCGTCGATCTCGCGGGCGAGCGCCTCCCCGTACGGGCCGGCCGCCCGGATCGTCTCGACGCCGTCCCGCTCGATGCGCAGCCGGGTGGTGATGTCCAGCCCGGTGACCACGATGCGCGCGGCCGAGCCGAAGACGATGCGGGCAGCGGTGATGTCGCTGACGATGTTGTGCTCGGCCTTGGCGCGCGGACCGAAATCTCCGCCCATCAGGTAGAGGGTGCGTACCCCCGGGGCGAAGCGGTCGTCGAGGCGGATCGCGCGGGCGATGTTGGTGAGCGGGGCGATGGCGATGACATCGCTCGCGCCGGGCTCGGCAAGCACGGTGTCGACCAGGAAGCGGTCGGCGGCGATGTCGTCGCGTACCGGTTCGGTCTCCAGGTCGGGGAAGGCCCGTCCCTCGTGTCCGGCCCACCAGACGTCCTTGCCGGAGAGGGTCTCGGTGGCTCCGGGCACGACGGTGAGGTCGCGTCCGGCGAGGGCGCCGAGCCGGTGGGCGAGGCGGGCCCTGAGCAGGGTGTCGCCGTAGACGGTGGTGATCCCGGCGATGTGTGCCTCGGGCGAGCCGAGCAGCACACCGAGGGCGAGGGCGTCGTCGACGTCGCTGCCGATGTCGGTGTCGAGGAGGACGTCTGCCGTGGGCTGGTTCACTTTGCTCCTGGGGTCGTTGGGGGGTGGTTCGATGGTCACTTCAGGCCGCTGCCCGCGATGGACTGCGTGAAGTACCGCTGCAGGCGCAGCAGTACGAGGAGCGGGATGACGGTCAGGACGACGGCGGCGGCGAACACCTGGCCGTAGTCGACGACCATCTGTCCCTGCAGGGTGCCGAGGGCGATCGGGCCGAGCTGCTTGTCCGGTTCGGTGCCGACGAGCAGCGGCCACATGTAGGACTGCCACTGGAAGGTGAACAGGGTCAATCCGGCGCCGATCAGGGCGGGCCGCGACAGGGGTACGTAGATCTTCGTGAAGACGCCCCACCAGCTGAGCCCGTCCATCCGTGCGGCCTCGACGAGTTCGCGCGGGATGGCGAGGAAGAACTGGCGCAGCAGGAAGATCGCCAGGCCGTTGCCTATGCCGGGCAGGATCAGACCGGCGTACGTGTTCTGCAGTCCCCAGTCCCGGAAGATGTCGGACAGCGGGATCGCGATCGCGTCGAACGGGATCATGAAGCTGAGCAGGATCACGGCGAAGACGAGCCCGCGCCCGCGGAACCGGAAGACCGAGAGGGCGAAGGCCGCCATCGCGGAGAGCACCAGGCCGAGCAGGACGGTGGCGGCAGCGACGCCGATGGAGTTGAGTACCGCCCGGCCGAAGTCGCCCTGGAACAGGGTCACATAGTTGTGCAGCGTGGCATCGGTCGGGACCAGGCTGTGCCAGGACACCCGGTCGAGCCCGGCGAGCACCTTGTCACCGGGGCGCAGCGAGCCGGCGAGCACCCACAGCAGGGGCAGTGCGAACAGCACGCCCATGACGACTGCGGTGACGAGCGGCATGTGCCGCAGAACGGAGAGGCGGCGCGGGGCCGAGGACGCCGGCGCGTTCGTGGTCTTCACTGGGTCACTCCTCGCCCTTGCCCTGCATCATCCGGAACTGGACGACGACGACGGCGAGCGTGATGGCGACGAGCACCACCACTTCGGCCTGGGCGAAGTTGATGTCGCCGACGCTGTAGGCGCGGCGGAACACGTCGTACATCATGAGATTGGTGGAGCCGTCGGGTCCGCCGCGGGTGAGCAGCTGCACGGGTGCGAACACCAGGAAGTTGGCGACGGTGTCGGCGACCAGCACAAAGGCGAGCGGGCGGCGCAGCAGCGGCAGCGTGACATGGAAGAAGCGCTGCCAGGCGGAGGCGCCGTCGACGGCGGCCGCGTCGTAGCACTCCTGCGGAATGTCCTGGAGTCCGGCGATCAGGAACATCATCCAGTAGCCGACGCCGACCCAGGACATCAGCACGATGAGTGCGAAGAGCGCCTGCTCGGAGCTGGTGAGGAAGGGCTGCGGCGGGATCCCCAGGGCGCCGAGGATCGCGTTGAGCGGTCCCTCGGGGCGGTAGAGGATGCCCCAGATGACGGCGGACACGGCGGGCGGCACGGCGATGGGTGCGAAGACCAGCGAGCGCCAGAAGCGGACGCCCGCGAACCTGCGGTTGAGAAGTACGGCGAGGCCGAGCGCGATCAGCACCTGGAGCGGGTTGATGACCAGGCTGAACAGCAGCGTGACCCGGACGCTCTGCCAGAACTGGGAGTCCGAGAAGAGGTCCGTGTAGTTGCCGAGGCCGACGAACGTGGTGGTGCCGTCGACGAGGCTGTGGTGGCGCGCGCTGCTGACCAGGGCCATCGCGGCGGGCAGCAGACGCAGCACCACAAGGGCGACCAGCGCGGGTGCCAGGAAGTACAGGGCGGTGCGGCCCTGCGATGCGCGGCGGCGTGCGGGCCGCGGCGGGGTGCGGGGTGGTGAGGTGGTCATCGCAGGCGCTCCCAGGTACGCACCAGTTCACCGGAGGCCTTCGCCAGCCGGGGTTCCACGGCGGAACCGTTGCGGATGTCGGAGAAGGCGGAGCCCATGACGGTCTCGAACTGCGTGTAACCGATGCTGCGTGGCCGGCTGACGGCGGTGTGAGCGAGTTCGTACCGCATGATCGTGGCGACCCCTGCGGTGCTCTTCGTCGCCTTGTCCGCCAGGTCCGCCGCGTATCGGTCGAAGGCCTTGCGGTTCGACGGGATGAGCGGGGACGCCTCGACGGTGGAGAGGCTGCCCTCGGTGGTCAGTGCGGCGTACTCCATGAATCGCAGGCCCGCTTCGGGGTGTTCGGCGTACGGGTTGACGCCCCAGGACCAGGAGTCGGTGGGGGTGACGGCGCGGCCGTGGGCGAACTTCGGCTGCGGGGCCGTGCCCCAGGTGAAGTCCTTGAGTCCGGCGAAGGCACCGAGGTTCCACGGGCCGCCGACGAAGAACGGCACGCGGCCCGAGGTGAAGAGGGAGGAGAGCTGGTAGGACGGGATGCCGCGGGGCGACGAGCCGTCGGCGAAGAGCGTGCGGTACCAGTCCAGCGCGTCGATCCAGCCCTGGGTGGTGACAGCGGGCGTGAGCATGTCCTTTCCGGTGATGCCTGATCCGCCGTGGAGGGACTCGATGAGCGGCTGCAGCCCGTAGTAGAGGTCCGTCTGCTCCAGCAGCAGCGCGTAGTCGGCTCCGGCCCGGTCCATCGCCCGGCGTCCCGCGGCCTTGGTCCGCTCCCAGCTCCAGCGGTCGGCCGGTGCCGCGCCGGGGAGTGCCACCCCGGCCTTGGCCAGCAGGTCCGCGTTGTAGAAGAGGTACTGGGTCGACGTCCAGATCGGCAGCGAGCGGAGTGTGCCGTCCCAGGAGCTGACGGCGTACTGCTCGGGGGTGACGGCGGCCCTGGTGCGGTCCGCGATCCGGTTCAGGTCGGTGAGGAAGCCGCGGGCGGTCAGCGCCGGGACGCGCGGCTGGTCGACCGCGTACACGTCGATCGCGCTGTCCTTCGCGGAGAGCCGCAGTTGCAGGACGTCGCCGAGCTGGTCGGGCGGGACCGGCGTGTAGTCGATCCGTATACCGGGGTTGGCGCGTTCGAAGCCGCGGATGACCGCCCGGAACGTCTCGGGGATCTCCGGGCCGAGGAACCGCACCGCTGTTCTGCCGTCCGCCGGTCGGCCGCCCGAGCAGCCGGCCAGGGCCGCCGCCGAGGCCACGCCGAGGGCGGCCCCGAGCACGGTTCTGCGGCTGGGAGAGCTCGTCATGCGGCTCTCCTGCCTGCGATGGACATCGCGTTCTCCAAATCGTTTTGCATAACCTGGCTCGGCCTCCGTGCGGCACGATCGGAAGCACCATACAAAACGTTTTGCACATTGGATAGAGTGACCTCGAACACCAGGACAACAGCCCTGGACAACAACGGGAGGCTGATGGTGCACGGCGCCGGCCGGATCAAGATCGTGGATGTGGCATCCGAAGCGGGCGTCAGCGTCACCACGGTCTCCCATGTGCTGAGCGGCCGCCGCCCGGTCTCGGCCTCCACCCGCGCCCGGGTCGAGGACGTCATACAGCGGCTCGGCTACCAGGCGGATCCCTCGGCGCGCGGACTGCGTACGCAACGCACCCGCACCCTGGGCCTGGTCGTCCCGGACATCACCAACCCGTTCAACACCGCCATCGCGGCGGGCATGCAGGAGATCGCGCTGGCCCACGAGTACCTCACCGTGGTCTGCGAGGCGCCGATGGACGGCCCGCACCTGCCCGAAGTGATCCGGCAGCTGGTGGCGCGCCGTATCGACGGCATCGTGGTCGGCAGGTACGGCGCCACGCAGCAGGATCTGGACCGGATCACGGCCTCGGGATCCAAGCTCGTACGTCTCGGCGGGCCTCTGGCGCCCGGGTTCGGCGATGTGGTGCGGGCCGCCGAGACGGAGGGCATGTACGACCTGGTCAGCCATCTGGTGGGGCGCGGCTACCGGCGGATCGCCTACATCGGGGGCGCGCCGGGGGTGGAGCCGGGCGAAGAGCGATTCGCCGGCTACCGGAAGGCTCTGGAGGCGGCCGGGCTGCCGGTGCACCAGGAGCTGGTCGCCTGGACCAGCTTCACCCGCGAGGGCGGACGGGCCGGGGCGACGGCGGTACTGAACGCCACGGAGCCGCCGGACGCCGTGGTGTGCGCCAACGATCTGATCGCGATCGGCGCGCTGGACACCGCACGGGCGGCCGGGCTGCGGGTGCCGGACCGGGTGGCGATCACCGGGTACGACGACATCGAGGCGGCGTCACTGGTCTCGCCCGCGCTGACCACTGTGCTCAACCCGGCCCGGGAGATCGGGCGTTCGGCGGCGCAGCTGCTGCTGGACCGGCTGGAGGGCGAGGGCTCGGGCCCGGCCCGGGAGATCGTCCTCGCGCACCGTCTGGTGCCGCGCGAATCGGCCTGATCCCCCGGCGGCCGGGTGGGGTGCTCAGATGAAGTTGAGGGCGGCCGCCCCGCCCACTCCCCCGAGCACCATGAACGCGGGCATCAGCACCTTCAGCTCCACCCAGCTTCCGGCGCGGAACCGCATGCCCTTCGGCGGCCCGATCGGGTACCAGCGCTTGCGGCCCAGCGGGATCGGCCACAGGATCGGGCAGCCGGAGACGGTCAGCGCGTCGCCGATGTCATGGACGAGGGCACCGAGGACGATCGGCAGCCCGAGCCAGAGGTACTCCTGGCCGGGGGCGCTGAAGAGCCAGTCCGAGCCGTTGCCCGGCTTGTCGAGGACGTCGGCCAGTAGCCAGGCGCTGGTCGCGCCGAGCAGCCACACCAGGACGTCACTGGACATCCGGGCGGCCCGCCACAGCAGTCCTTCGACGGCGAGCACGAGGTGGACGAAGAGAATGGCCAGGACGGCCCACCGGCCGCCGGTGATCGCCGCGGCGGAGGCCCCGGCACCGATCAGCACCGCCCAGAGCCAGGTGTGTGTCAGAGTCCGGTGACCGCCGTTGCGGCGCGGGTCGCCGGAACCCCGGGTCGCCTTGTAGACGGCGTGCGAGAGCTTGTCGACGATCTCGCACAGTGTGCGGGAGACCGGTCCGAAGGCGCGCGAGATGGTCGCGGACTTGTGGTCGAGGTCCGGGGCGAGCGCGGCGCCCGCGGTGATCAGTGCGCCGACGACCAGGACGGGCCACGGCATCGTATGGCCCGCGGCTGTCGCCGCCGCGCCCACCCCCAGCCAGGCCGCCGCCCCGGACAGCGAGTGTGCCGGTCCCATCATGGTTCTTCCGCCCCCAAAGTTTGTCCGGCCGCCATCGACGTTGCGATGCGGCCGAGTTGAGTGGGCAGCGTACCGTCCGTGATCTTCGTACGGTCGTCCGGTTCCCGCATCCGGGCAGAAGGCAGGCAAGATGGGGGCGTGACCCTTATCGATCAGCTGCCCCCGACCGACGACCCGGACGCCCTCTTCGAGGCCTTCTCGTCATGGACCGAGACCCAGGGCATCACCCTCTACCCTGCTCAGGAGGAGGCGCTGATCGAGGTTGTCTCCGGGGCGAATGTGATCCTTTCCACCCCCACGGGTTCCGGAAAGAGCCTGGTCGCGGCGGGTGCACACTTCACAGCTCTGGCCCAGGACAAGGTCACCTTCTACACCGCCCCGATCAAGGCGCTGGTCTCGGAGAAGTTCTTCGATCTGTGCAAGCTGTTCGGTACGGAGAATGTCGGCATGCTCACGGGCGATGCCTCCGTCAACGCGGACGCCCCGGTGATCTGCTGCACCGCCGAGGTGCTGGCCTCCATCGCACTGCGCGACGGGAAGTACGCCGACATCGGCCAGGTCGTGATGGACGAGTTCCACTTCTATGCGGAACCGGACCGCGGCTGGGCCTGGCAGATCCCGCTCCTGGAGCTGCCGCAGGCCCAGTTCATCCTGATGTCGGCGACGCTCGGTGACGTCAGGATGTTCGAGGAGGACCTGACCCGGCGCACCGGCCGTCCCACCTCCGTGGTGCGCTCGGCGACCCGGCCGGTCCCGCTCAGCTACGAGTACCGGCTGACCCCGATCACCGAGACGCTCACCGAACTCCTGGACACCCGGCAGTCGCCGGTCTACATCGTGCACTTCACGCAGGCCGCGGCCGTCGAGCGGGCGCAGTCGCTGATGAGCATCAACATGTGCACCAAGGAGGAGAAGGAGAAGATCGCCGATCTGATCGGCAACTTCCGCTTCACCACGAAGTTCGGCCAGAACCTCTCCCGCTATGTGCGTCACGGCATCGGGGTGCATCACGCGGGCATGCTCCCGAAGTACCGCCGCCTGGTGGAGAAGCTCGCCCAGGCGGGTCTGCTGAAGGTGATCTGCGGTACGGACACACTCGGCGTCGGCGTCAACGTCCCCATCCGTACGGTGCTGTTCACGGCGCTCACCAAGTACGACGGCACCCGGGTCCGTACGCTGCGCGCCCGTGAGTTCCACCAGATCGCCGGCCGCGCGGGCCGGGCCGGCTTCGACACGGCGGGCTTCGTCGTCGCGCAGGCGCCCGAGCATGTCATCGAGAACGAGAAGGCCGTCAAGAAGGCGGGCGACGACCCGAAGAAGAAGCGCAAGGTGGTCCGCAAGAAGGCCCCCGAGGGCTTCGTCGCCTGGTCGGAGTCCACGTTCGACAAGCTGATCCAGTCCGAGCCGGAACCGCTGACCTCCCGCTTCCGGGTCACGCACACGATGTTGCTTTCAGTGATCGCGCGTCCCGGCAACGCCTTCGCGGCGATGCGGCATCTGCTGGAGGACAACCACGAGCCGCGCAGGGCGCAGCTGCGCCACATCCGCCGGGCCATCGCGATCTACCGCTCGCTGCTGGACGGCGGCGTCGTGGAACAGCTCGCCGAGCCGGACGCGGAGGGCCGCATCGTGCGGCTCACCGTCGATCTCCAGCAGGACTTCGCGCTCAATCAGCCGCTGTCCACGTTCGCGCTGGCCTCCTTCGACCTGCTGGACGCCGAATCGCCGTCGTACGCCCTGGACATGGTCTCCGTCGTCGAGTCGACGCTCGACGACCCGCGGCAGATCCTCGCCGCCCAGCAGAACAAGGCGCGCGGCGAAGCGGTCGGCCAGATGAAGGCGGACGGTGTCGAGTACGAGGAGCGGATGGAGCGGCTCCAGGACGTCACGTACCCGAAGCCCCTGAGCGAGCTGCTCTGGCATGCGTACGACGTGTACCGCAAGAGCCACCCGTGGGTGGGCGACCACCCCGTCTCGCCGAAGTCCGTGATCCGGGACATGTACGAACGGGCCATGACCTTCACGGAGTTCACCTCCAACTACGAGCTGGCCCGCACCGAGGGCATCGTGCTGCGGTATCTGGCGGGCGCGTACAAGGCGCTCGAGCACACCATCCCGGACGACCTGAAGTCCGAGGACCTGGAGGATCTGACCGCCTGGCTCGGCGAGATGGTCCGTCAGGTGGACTCCAGTCTTCTCGACGAGTGGGAGCAGCTCGCCAACCCTGCGGTGGAGACGGCCGAGCAGGCGCAGGAGCGGGCCGACGAGGTCAAGCCGGTCACCGCCAACGCCCGCGCCTTCCGGGTGCTGGTCCGCAACGCGATGTTCCGCCGGGTGGAGCTGGCCGCGCTGGACAAGGTCGCCGAGCTCGGTGAGCTGGACGGCGAGGCGGGCTGGGACGAGGACGCGTGGGGCGAGGCCATGGACGCGTACTGGGACGAGTACGAGGATCTGGGCACCGGCCCGGACGCCCGCGGTCCGAAGCTGCTGAAGATCGACGAGGACGCCGCGCACGGCCTGTGGCGGGTGCGGCAGACGTTCGCCGACCCGAACGGCGACCACGACTGGGGCATCAGCGCGGAGGTCGATCTGGCGGCCTCCGACGAAGAGGGCCGGGCGGTCGTCCGCGTCACCTCGGTCGGCCAGCTGTGAGCGTGACCGCCGCGACGGCACCTTTGCGAGAGTGGAGACGAACGGCATGACGAACCCCGCCGAGCGCCTGGTCGACCTGCTCGACCTGGAGCGGATCGAGGTCAACATCTTCCGGGGGCGCAGCCCCGAGGAGTCGCTGCAGCGGGTCTTCGGCGGCCAGGTCGCCGGGCAGGCGCTGGTTGCGGCCGGCCGGACCACCGACGGGGACCGGCCGGTCCATTCGCTGCACGCCTACTTCCTGCGGCCGGGCCGCCCCGGCGTGCCGATCGTCTACGACGTCGAGCGGGTCCGGGACGGGCGGTCGTTCACCACGCGCCGGGTCACCGCCGTGCAGGAGGGCCGGACGATCTTCAATCTGACGGCATCCTTCCACCGGCCGGAGGGGGCGGGCTTCGAGCACCAGTTGCCGCCCGCCCGGACCGTTCCGGCCCCCGAGCAGCTGCCCACCGTCGCCGAAGAGGTGCGCGAGCATCTCGGGGCGCTGCCGGACGCGCTGGAGCGGATGGCCAGACGCCAGCCGTTCGACATCCGGTACGTGGACCGGCTGCGCTGGTCGCAGGAGGAGATCAAGGACGCGGACCCGCGCAGCGCGGTCTGGATGCGTGCGGTCGGCCCGCTGGGCGACGATCCGCTCGTGCACACCTGCGCGCTGACGTACGCGAGCGACATGACGCTCCTCGACGCGGTCCGTATCCCGGTGGAACCCCTCTGGGGGCCGCGCGGGTTCGACATGGCGTCGCTGGACCACGCCATGTGGTTCCACCGTCCGTTCCGGGCCGACGAATGGTTCCTGTACGACCAGGAGTCGCCCATCGCGACGGGCGGGCGGGGACTGGCGCGCGGCCGGATCTACGACCGGGGCGGCAATCTGCTGGTGTCCGTGGTGCAGGAGGGGTTGTTCCGCCGACTGGGCACGTAGCCCGGCTCACGTGCCGGGCAGCGGGTCCTGTTCGACCTCGTGGCGGCGGGTGCGGATGTCCGGCGCGGCCGGGTGCAGTTTGGCGTCGCAGGCGGGGCCGAGCCCGGCGCGGCGTGATTCCCTGCCGGTGAGCGGGCGACCGCACAGGCGGCAGCGGACCGGACGGCGGCCGGTCGCCCGGTCGGGCTCGGCCGGGGCCTCGATGTCGGACCCGGGGAACGGCTCAGGATTCTCCACGAATCGATCTTCTCAAGTCGGCGGTCTACCCTGCGACTTCCGGACGGAGCGCAACGGAGGAGTTCGCGGATGAGCAGCGTGCTGACCATGGAAGCGGTCCCCCGGGACAAGAAGAACGCGGCACCGGGCGGCGTCGATCCTGTCGGGCACGTCATCACGTACGCGGACACGCTCGGCGACCCGGCCCGGAACGTCGCCTACGTGGAGCGCGAACTGCCCCCGGACGGCATATCGGCGTACCTCGCAGCCCGTAGGAACGGGACGCGTTCCTTCGTCCTGTGGGCCGATCCGCAGCGCCGGGCGCGGCTGGCCACGGTGATCACCACGTCCGCCGGCGACGGCGTGGCGACGTATCAGGTACTCGGGGCCCAGGGCGAGCCCCTCGGTACGTTCGTCCGCGAGAAGGCACTCTCCGGCAGCGGGCTGCGGACCCGTTGGACGGTCACGCAGACGGGTTGCCCCGAGGCCGTCGGCTACAAGGGGCGGATCTTCTGGTGGTACGTGTGGTGGCTGCTGTCCCCCGTTCAGGCGGTCATCATCGTGGGCAGCCTCCTCAGCGGCAGCGGCGATGTCGCCCGCGGACCGCGTCGCATCTTCTGGCGGACCGGCACGGAGACCCCGCTGGAGTTCCAGGACGACCATCTCTTTCAGCACGCGCAGTGGTGCGACTGGCGGCTGGGCGCGGCTCTGGTGGCGCTGCTGCGCACCTTCGACAGCTGGCTGGGGACCCCCTGGGACGACAAGCGGGCGTGACGCGGACGGCATACCAGGGTCGCGTCGGCGGTCGCGGGCGTCGCGTGGCTCGTCGAGCGTCCGCGCGGGCGGACGGCACGGTCATGGTCGTCCCCCAGCCCGTTGGCCCACCAGATGATGCCGGAGGCCGGGGCCACCCGTGATAATCGGAGAGGGGCAGCACACGTCGAGGGGCCGCACACGTCCGGGCGTCAGGGCGTCCGGGCAGTCAGGAGAGTCTTCGATGCCCCAGGACGCCACGTCGACCCACCGCACCGCGCCGCACCTGACACCGGAGGAGCGGGCGGCCGCCGGAAAGGCGGCCCGCAGACGCACCCCCCGTTCGAGCCACGCCTCGTTCGCACCGCGGGCCGACCGGCCCGACCCCATGGGCATCCTCGAGGCCCAGTCCGCGACCAGGGTTCCGGAGCTCGTCCCGATCCGCCACAGCCGGATGGCCGAGTCGCCGTTCCGCTTCTACCGGGGCGCCGCCGCGATCATGGCAGCCGATCTTGCCGCCGGCCCCGATTCCGGGATCAGGGCCCAACTGTGCGGAGACGCACACCTGTTGAACTTCGGGCTGCTCGCCTCCCCGGAACGGCACCTGCTGTTCGACATCAACGACTTCGACGAGACGCTGCCTGGCCCCTGGGAGTGGGACGTCAAACGGCTGGCGGTCAGCCTCGTCGTCGCGGGGCGGGCGAACGGCTTCACGGAGCGGGAGAGCGCCGACATCGTGCCGGCAGCGGTGCGGTCGTACCGCGAGTCGATGATCCGGTTCGCGGGCATGCGCAACCTCGATGTGTGGTACACGAAGACTGATGTGGAACGCCTCCGGACCGTGGCGTCGCAGCAGTTGGCGAAACGTGGCCGCGCGAGCCTGAACCGTGCCATGGCCAAGGCCCGTACCCGGGACAGTCTGCAGGCCTTCGGCAAGCTGACCGAGGTGGTCGACGGCCGGCTCCGGATCGCCGCGGATCCGCCCCTCCTCGTACCGCTCGCCGATCTGCTGCCCGGTGAGGAGCGCGATGCGACGATGGATTGGTTCCGCGAGCTGATCGGGAGCTACGCGCTGAGTCTCCCGTCGGACCGGCGGTCTCTGCTCCAGGACTTCCGGGTCGTGGACGTGGCCCACAAGGTCGTCGGGGTCGGCAGCGTAGGCACGCGGTGCTGGATCGTCCTGCTGCTCGGCAGGGACGACCGCGATCCGCTGTTCCTTCAGGCCAAGGAGGCCGGGACCTCGGTACTCGCCCCGTACGTCGGCCCCAGCACGTACCGGAACCAGGGCGAGCGGGTGGTCGCCGGGCAGCGGTTGATGCAGGCGGCGAGCGACATCTTCCTCGGCTGGCAACGCACGGAAAGGATCGACGGGCAGCGCCGCGACTTCTATCTGCGGCAGCTGCGCGACTGGAAGGGCGCCATCGACCCGGAGGCCATGGTGCCGGTCGGGATGCGGACGTTCGGTGAGGTCTGCGGCAGCACCTTGGCCCGCGCGCACGCGAGGTCCGGCGACCGGATCGCCATCGCCGCGTATCTGGGACGCAGCGACTCCTTCGACCGTGCGATCGCACGGTTCGCGGAGAAGTACGCCGACCTCAATGAGCGGGACCACCGCGCTCTGGTCGACGCGGTCCGCACGGGGCGCCTTCCCGCGTCCGAGCCGAACGGCCCGGTCGCAGCCCCGCGCGCACCGGACGCTCCGACGACGAGGAAACCATGACCATGTCGGCCGAGCCCGCCGGAGCATCCGCCACGGCGCCCCCGATCCCCTCGCGCTCATGCGTTCGCCGCGGAGCCGGCCACCGCCCCGCACGGGGCGCCCGCCGGTCCACTGCCGTGAACGTGCGCTTCGGGGACCGTGACGTGTCCTTCACACCCGGGTGCGGCCGGACGGACTCGGGTCCGGCGGGGTGCCGTCTCCGAACGGACGGCCCCCGAGCTGCTCGCGACGGTGCGGTGTCCCCCAACCGGAGAGATCGGGTCCCAGGGGCACGATGCCGGTGGGGTTGATCCCCGTGTGGACCCGGTAGTAGTGGTGCTTGATGTGATCGAAGTCGACCGTGTCGCCGAATCCGGGGGTCTGGAACAGGTCCCTGGCGTAGGCCCACAGCACCGGGTCCTCGGTCAGTTTCGAGCGGTTGCACTTGAAGTGCCCGTGGTAGACGGCGTCGAAGCGGACGAGCGTGGTGAACAGCCGGATGTCCGCCTCCGTGAGAGTGTCCCCGACCAGATAGCGCCGGTCCGCGAGGCGTTCGGAGACCAGGTCGAGCCGGCGGAACACCGCGCGGTACGCGGCCTCGTACTCGTCCTGTTCGGTGGCGAATCCGGCCCGGTAGACACCGTTGTTCACATCGCGGTAGATACCGTCCATGACCTCGTCGATCTCGTCCCGCAGCCGTTCGGGGTAGAGATCGGGGGCCCCGGACCGGTGCAGCGCGGTCCACTCGGTCGCGAAGTCCAGGGTGATCCGCTGGAAGTCGTTGGTGACGAGCTTCCCGCTGGGTACGTCCACGATCGCGGGCACGCTGACGCCACCGGGGTAGCCGCGTTCACGCGCGTCGTACGCCTCGCTCAGGTACGCGATGCCGAGCACCGGGTCCCGTCCGCCCTCGTCCAGAGTGAAGCGCCAGCTGCGGTCGTCCTGGATCGGGTCGGCGACAGCGAGCGACAGGGCGTCCTCCAGGCCCAGGAGCCGCCGGGAGACGAGTGCCCGGCTCGCCCAGGGGCAGGCGCGGCTGACGACCAGCCGGTAGCGGCCCGCCTCGACCGGCCAGCCGTCCCTCCCGTCGGCCGTGATCCGGTCGGCGAAATGGCTCCTGGACCGTTTGAAGGTCGTGCGTCCGTACGCTGCGTTACCGTCCGGCTCACTGCCGGTCGCGTTGCTCATCGCGGTCTCGCTCTCGGTCGGACGGGTGGGACGTATGTCTCCTGGCCCGCCGGGATGCCGCCACATCGGCCAGAGCCACGACCAGTGCCCCCATGACGAAGGCGACGGAGACGACGAGCCCGAGGTCGAACGCGGTGGTCCAGCCCTCGGAGGCCAGCTGGGCGAAGAAGACCGAGCCGACCGCGGCGATCCCGATCGCGGAGCCGACGCGCTGCCCGGTCTGGAGCGTGCCCCCGGCGCTCCCGCCGCCGACCACCGGCACCTGGGACAGAGTCAGGGTCAGGTTCGGGGCGATGACGAGGCCGCTGCCCACACCCGCCAGGAGCAACGGGGCCGCCATCGCCCAGGCGACGCCACGGCCGGGGACGACGTGCACGGCGAACGCGGTGGCCCCGAGTCCGACGACCACCATGGACAGCCCCACGACGACCAGCGGCCGGCCGTAACGGCCGACCATCCGGCCGCCGGGTCCCGCGGCGGCAGCCGCCCCCAGAGCGAACGGTGTGATGGCCAGTCCGGCCTCGAGGGCGGTGCAGTGCAGGCCTGCCTGCAGATAGAGCGTGCTGATGAAGAAGATCGAGGTGAATCCGGCGAAGTACAGCAGGCTCAGCAGACAGCCCAGCCAGTAGGAGTGCAGCCGGAACAGCGACAGGTCGAGGACCGGCGCGGTGCCGCGCCTGCCGCACCGGGACTCCCAGCCGGCGAAGGCGGCGAGCAGAACCGCGGCCACGACCAGCAGCAGCCACTTCTCGTTGCCGGGCCACTGCTGTTCCTGGACGAGGGGCAGCAGCAGGGCCAGCAGGCCCGCGCCGAGAAGGAGGACGCCGACGGGGTCCAGGTCGCGTGGCCGCACGCGGCCGGCCGACGGGGTGTCCGGCAGGAGGCGCCGGGCGAGCAGGAAGCAGATGACGCCGAGCGGCAGGTTGACGTAGAACACCCAGCGCCAGCCCTCGGCCGGTCCGGCCGCCTGGATCAACAGCCCGCCCAGCAGGGGGCCGACGGCGGTCGAGATACCCACCACCGTGCTGAACATGCCGAAGGCGCGGCCCCGCTCCTGGCCCGAGAACATCTGCTGGATCAACGCGGAGATCTGCGGCGAGATCAAGGCTCCACCGACGCCTTGGATCACTCGGGCGACCACCAGCCAGAAACTGGTCGGGGCGGCTCCACAGGCTGCCGACGCCAGCGTGAACACGGCCAGTCCCGCCAGGAACACCACACGGCGCCCCCGGGCGTCGCCGAGGCGTCCGGCGGGGATGAGAAGGAGTCCGAAGACGAGGGAGTAGCCGGAGAGAACCCATTGCAGATCGGATTCCGGGCTCCGCAGGCCGTTGCGGATGGACGGCAGGGCGACGTTGACGATGGACACGTCCAACAGCGTCATGAAGCCCGCCACCAGGCACACACCAAGTGCCTGCCAGCGGCGGGGGTCGGGCGCCGGGGCCGCCCCGCCCCCCGCCACACCTTCCTTGGACGTTGTGCTCTCCGGCATAATTCGCACCTTAGGCGGCGTGTCCGGGTTCCGTCGGCTCGACTGGGCCGACTGCCGTAATCGTTCGCCGCCCGGGAGAAGATGCCGGGCCGTCGAGCACGCCCCGGATCGGGGTCAGGCCCTCAGAGCCTCGTCCGCTTCTCGGTGCATGCCCGTGCACAGCGCCCAGACGATGAAGATGTTGATGGCGACCAGCACCATGGCCCACAGGGGGTAGTACGGGATCCACAGGAAGTTGGCGATCGCGCCCAGCCCGGCGACAGCGACACCGAAGTAGCGTGCCCACAGGGCTCCGCTGAGCACGGCGCAGCCGGCGAGAACAATGACGATGCCGAGAATGAGGTGGACCCAGCCCCAGCCCGCCAGGCTGAACTCGAACACGTAGTGGCGCGTCGCGAGGAAGATGGCGTCCTTGGAGATGGCCGCGATCCCCTCGAGGATCGCCATCGCTCCACCGAAGATCATCAGGGATGCTGCCAGGACGGTGATCCCCGATGTAGGCGCGTGCGTGGGGCTCGGGTTGGCGCGGGCCGCTCGGGGTCCGGCGGTGTCACTGGCCATGTCGGCCTCCTTGGGGTGGCAGTGCCCTCGGTCCGGCCGAGCAGGCCGCGGACCGGGCGGGATCCCCCGTCTCAGCCTGACACGGCGGCTCCCCGTAGGCACTTCGGCCGAGGACGACCAGCTCCTCTCATATCAGGGATAACATCTCTCATGTGAGACAGTCTGACGTGGTGGAGCCGATGTCCGTCGATGCCCGGCTCGCCGCCCGGCTGGGTGAGCTCCGCACCGAGCGCGGCTGGTCGCTGGACGAACTGTCCCGCCGCAGCAGCGTCAGCCGCTCGACACTGTCGCGCCTGGAGCGCGGCGAGCTGAGCCCGACCGCCGCCCAGCTGGGACGGCTGTGCACGGTATACGGGCGGACGATGTCGAGGCTGCTGACGGAGGTGGAGGCGGAACCGCCGCAACTGGTGCCGTCCGGACGCCAGCCGGTGTGGCGGGACGAGGCGTCCGGATTCGTCCGCCGCTCGGTCTCACCGCCGCACGCCGGACTGCGCGCCGAGATCATCGAGGGAACGCTCGACGCGGGCGCCGCCATCGCCTACGACGACGCCCCCGTGCCCGGTCTGGAGCAGCACATCTGGGTGCTCCACGGGACGGTCGAGATCACCGTCGAGAACACCGTGCACACCCTGCACCAGGGCGACTGTCTGCGGTTCCGGCTGCGCGGACCCTCACATTTCCACTGCCCGGGCCCGAACCCCGTCCGCTATGCCCTGATGATCGTTCTGCCGTGAGAGGACCCTGCCATGACCGAGATCGTCCCCGTGTCCGGCCCCGAGCTGGTCACATACGCCGATGAGCTCGCCGCTCTCCTGGTGGAGACGGTGGAGGGCGGGGCGTCGGTGGGGTTCCTTGCGCCCCTGGACCGCGATGCGGCCGCAGCCTGGTGGCGAGGGCGTGCCGAGGCCGTCGATGCCGGACATCAGCGCGTCTGGCTCGCCCGCGACGGCGAGCGGGTGGCCGGGACCATCGGCCTGAACCTGGCTCCGCTGCCGAACGCCCGGCATCGCGCCGAGGTGACGAAGGTGATGGTGCGCCCCTCGGTGCGCGGCCGGGGGCTGGGCCGGGCGCTGCTGGCCGCCGCCGAGCAGGCGGCAGCCGCCACCGGTCTGACGCTGCTCGTCCTGGACACCGAGACCGGCAGCCCCGCCGAGCGGCTCTACCGCTCGGCGGGCTGGATGGAGTGCGGGTCCATTCCGGACTATGCCGGGGACCCGGCCGGGGTTCTGAAGGCGACCACCTTCTACTACAAGGTGATCGGCGCGGCGGGCGCCGGTACGGACGGTCGGGCAACGAGTCCCTCGGCATCCTCGTAGGCGACGCCGTCCTTCATGACGAGCAGGATGTTCGCCGGGTCGCCGAGTGCGGGGACGCCGATCGGCGAGAACGGCCGGATGTCGCTCAGCGAACTCGCCGAGGTGCCGGGAGTCTCCGTGAACACCGCAGGCCGCAGGCTGAACCGGCTCCTCGAATCGGGCCGGCTGGCGCTCCGCTGCGACTCGGCCCGTTCACTGTCGGGTTCGCCGGTCGCCGTGACGCTCTTCGACAGCGTGGCGGCAGAGCATCTGGAGTCCGCCGCAAGGGAGTTGGCGAAGCTTCCGGAGATCCTGCAGTGCCTGGCCCCGGCCGGCCCGACCCATCCGATCGCGACGGCCCGGGTCTCATTCCTGGTCGACGCCCAGGCCCCGGAGGTACGTCTCGCCGCGCGCCTCCCCCATCTGCGCATTGCCGGACCAAGCGGTCGCGCCGCGGGCGGTGAGGCTCATGGGCCGGCTGCTGGATCCGGACGGCCCGGCCGTCGGCTTCGTGCCGATGAACCTGTGGGCGTAAGAATGGCGTCGGAAGCGACTCACAAGGAGACCCTCATGACGCTGTACGACATTCCGCTCCACACGCTCACCGGTGAGCCGACCACCCTCGGCGCCTACCGCGGCCGGGCGGTCCTGCTGGTGAACGTCGCCTCCAAGTGCGGGCTCACCCCGCAGTACGCGGGCCTGGAGCGGCTGCAGAAGGAGTACGGGGACCGGGGCTTCACCGTGCTCGGTGTTCCGTGCAACCAGTTCGCGGGCCAGGAGCCGGGCAGCGCGGAGGAGATCCAGACCTTCTGCTCGACGACGTACGGAGTCAGCTTCCCGCTCCTGGCGAAGGTCGACGTCAACGGTGACGGACGGCACCCGCTGTATGCGGAGCTGACGCAGCTCGCGGACGCGGACGGCGAGGCGGGTGACGTGCAGTGGAACTTCGAGAAGTTCCTGATCTCCCCGTCCGGCGAGCCGGTGGCCCGCATCCGCCCCCGCACGGAACCGGAAGCGCCGGAGCTCGTGGCGGCAATCGAGGCCCTGCTGCCCGCCTGACGGGCGGCGTCGTGCCGGGCAGCCTGATGGCCGGGCCGCCCGGCACGACCTCAGCCCCGCCGGGCCCACGCTCAAGCCCGTCCGGCGACCGAGGACAGAGCGGCGCCGGAGGCGCCGCAACGCCCCGGCGCCCCCGCCTCCTGCGGCACAGCGCGAGTGCTGCGACCGGAAAGGTTCACCGGCTCGCGACGCCCGGCACGCCACCTCGCCGCGTTGTCGCATCACCCGAGTACGTCCGGTACGAGGGCGATCCTCCGCCTTGCAATGCACCGCACCGGACGCCGCGGGCTTCCCGGCAAACCTTTCCGTTCGCAACGCTAGCGAATCGGCATGCCCGACAGCGTGCGCGCAATCACCAGCCGCTGAATCTCGCTCGTACCCTCGAAGATCGTGTAGATGGCCGCGTCCCGGTGCATCCGCTCCACAGGGTATTCACGGGTGAAGCCGTTGCCGCCGAGGATCTGGATCGCCTGCGCGGTGACCTTCTTCGCCGTTTCGCTCGCGTACAGCTTGGACATGGAGCCCTCGGCCGACTCGAACGGCTTCCCGGTGGTCGCCATCCAGGACGCCCGCCAGACGAGAAGCCTGGCCGCGTCGATCTGCGTCCGCATGTCCGCGAGCTGGAACGCGACACCCTGGTTGTCGATGATCGGACGGCCGAACTGGGTCCGGGTCCTCGCGTAGTCCAGCGCGACCTCGTACGCGGCGCGCGCGGTGCCGACCGCCATCGCGCCGACCGCCGGGCGGGACGCCTCGAACGTGGCCATCGCCGCGTTCTTCACGCGCTCGCCACCGGACTGGGCGCGCTCGCGTGCCCGCGCCAGGCGCTGGTCCAGCTTCTCCTTGCCGCCGAGCAGGCAGTGGCCCGGGACGCGGACGTCCTCCAGAACGACCTCCGCCGTGTGAGAGGCCCGGATGCCGTGCTTCTTGAACTTCTGGCCCTGCGAGAGCCCCGGGGTGTCCGGCGGCACGATGAAGGAGGCGTGGCCCTTGGAGCCGAGCTCCGAGTCGACCACGGCGACGACGACGTGGACATTGGCGATGCCACCGTTGGTCGCCCAGGTCTTGGTGCCGTTCAGCACCCACTCGTCCTTGGCCTGGTCGTACACCGCACGGGTCCGCATCGAGGCGACGTCGGAGCCGGCGTCCGGCTCCGAGGAACAGAAGGCGGCGACCTTCACATCGTTCGCATCGCCGTACATCTGCGGGATCCAGGTGCCGATCTGCTCCTCGGTGCCGTTGGCGAGTACGCCGACGGCCGCCAGGCCCGTACCCACGATCGACAGGGCGATTCCCGCGTCGCCCCAGAACAGTTCCTCCATCGCCATCGGGATGCCGAGCCCCGTCGGGTCGAAGAACTGCTGGGCGTAGAAGTCGAGGGAGTAGATGCCGACCTTGGCCGCCTCCTGAATGACGGGCCAGGGCGTTTCCTCACGCTCGTCCCACTCCGAAGCAGCCGGACGGATCACATCCGCGGCAAAACCGTGAAGCCAGTCACGGACCTGCTTCTGGTCGTCGTTGAGATCGAGCGTGAACTCGCCCATGTTCCCCTCCATGCATTACCGTGAAAAATCACCGTTACTTGCGGTAACCGAAGTCTGTTACCGACAAGTAGCCACTGTCAACCGGTCAGACTCCGATCGGCACCACCGATGGTCAGGGTGTTACGTTGCGCAGGCGTAACGGACTTGCATGGCCAATTGCACGGCCAGGGTGGGGAGAGGCGACATGGAGACCACACGACAGGCCGGAAAACAGCGGACCGCGGCCGAGCAGCGCCGCCGGGAGCTGCTGGAGGCCGCCGACCGCGTGGTGCTCAGGGACGGGCCCAAGGCCTCCATGAACGCCATCGCGGCGGAGGCCGGAATCACCAAGCCCATCCTGTACCGGCACTTCGGCGACAAGGGCGGCCTCTACCGCGCGCTCGCCAAGCGCCACACCGACGCGCTGCTGAGCGCGCTGCGGGCGGCACTCGACGCCCCCGCCGAGCGCCGCCAGAGGGTGGAGGCGACACTCGACACCTATCTCGCGGCAATCGAGGCCCGTCCGCAGGTCTACCGCTTCCTGATGCACCCGTCCGACGACGCCGCCCCCTCCCCCGAGCAGGGCTTCGACGTCGGGCGCCACTCCGCCCCGCTGTTGCGCCGGCTCGGCGAAGAGCTCGCCCTGGTCATCGCCGAGCGGGTGGACCTGGGCCCGGACAGCGAGGAGATGGCCCGCATCTGGGGCCATGGCATCGTCGGCATGATGCATGCGGCGGGCGACTGGTGGCTGGGCGAACGCCCCTGCTCACGCGCCCAGTTGGTGCGCAGCCTGGCCGATCTGTTGTGGGGCAGGCTGGCCGCCGCGGGCGACCTGCCGGGCGGGCCCGGCTTCTGACGGCGGGAGAGCGCGGTCAGTCGGTACGCCCCCAGGGCGCCCGGCGGGCCGCGCGCAGTGCCCTCGCCCGGCGCAGCCCGGTCAGCCGGTCCGTGTAGACGGTGCCTTCGAGGTGGTCGCACTCGTGCTGGAGACAGCGCGCGAACCAGCCCGTGCCGGCAACCCGCACCGGCTCCCCGTCGACGGTCACGCCCTCCACCACCGCATGGTCGAAGCGCGGGGTACCGGCTTCCAGGCCGGGGAGCGAGAGGCAGCCCTCCGGTCCGCGTACCGTGATGCCGTCCGCCTCGACCAGCTTCGGATTGACGAGATGGCCGAGGTGACGGACATCGTCGTCGTCGGGACAGTCGTAGACGAACACCCGCAGCGGTATGCCGATCTGATTGGCCGCGAGACCGACCCCCTGCGCCGCGTACATCGTGGCGAACATGTCCTCGACGAGCCGGGCGAGCGACGGACCGAAGTCGGTGACGTCCTCGCAGGCACCGTGGAGCACCGGGTCACCGAGCAGAGTCATGGCGCGGACGAGTCCGGAACTGCCGGGGATCGGGCGGTTTCGCATGGCCGCCATCGTACGTTCCATGTGACCTCCGCCTTCCTGGTGGTGCCGTGGTGCGGTCGCCGCGCCGGACATCGATAGGCTGGGCGCGGACCGATGCAAGGAGGATCTAGGACGATGGCAGGCAACACGGAGCCGTTGTCGCCGCGGGCCAAGCTGGCGGTGACGGCGGGCAAGGCCGCAGCGGCGGTGTCGCGCGCTGCGGGGCGCGGCAGCGGATCGGTGATCGGCGGCCGGGTGGCGCTCAAGCTCGACCCCGACCTGCTGGGGCGGCTGGCGCAGCACCTGGACGTGATCCTCGTGTCGGCGACGAACGGCAAGACCACGACGACCCGGCTGATCGCCGAGGCGCTGCGGGCCGCCGGCCCGGTCGTGTCGAACGCGCTCGGCGCCAACATGCCCGCGGGTATCACCTCGGCCCTGGCCGGAGGCTCGGACGCGAAGTACGGCGTGATCGAGGTCGACGAGAAGTACCTCGCCGGCGTCGCACGGGACACCACACCCAAGGTGATCGCGCTGCTCAACCTCTCGCGCGACCAGCTGGACCGCGCCGCGGAAACCAGGATGCTGGCCGAGAAGTGGCGTGAGGGGCTGTCCGGCTCGAAGGCCGTGATCGTCGCCAACGCCGACGACCCGCTGATTGTCTGGGCGGCGTCCTCCTCCCCCAACGTGGTGTGGGTCGCGGCCGGGCAGGCGTGGAAGGACGACGCCTGGTCCTGCCCGTCCTGCGGCGGTGTGATGCAGCGCCCCGGCGACGACTGGTTCTGCGGCGAGTGCGGTTTCCGCCGTCCCACCCCGAGCTGGGTGCTGCACGGCGACTACGTCCTGGACCCGCACGGCTCGGCGTGGCCGATCCACCTGCAGCTCCCCGGCCGCGCGAACAAGGCGAACGCCACCAGCTCGGCCGCCGTCGCGGCCGTCTTCGGTGTGCCGCCGCAGGTCGCCCTGGAGCGCATGTATCAGGTGCAGGCCGTCGCCGGCCGCTACGACGTGGTCTCCTTCCTCGGTCGTGAGCTGCGGCTCCTGCTGGCGAAGAACCCGGCGGGCTGGCTCGAAACGTTTTCCCTGATCGACCCGCCGCCCACACCGGTGATTCTCTCCGTCAACGCCCGGGGCGCGGACGGCACGGACACCTCGTGGCTGTGGGACGTCGACTACACCCAGCTCGCGGGCCACCCGATCTTCGTGCTCGGCGACCGCAAGCTGGACCTCGCGGTCCGCCTCGAAGTGGCCGGTCTCGACTTCCGGGTCTGCGAAAACCTCGACGAGGCCGTGCAGCAGGCCCCGCCCGGCCGTATCGAGGTCATCGCCAACTACACCGCCTTCCAGGATCTGCGCCGTCGTGTCGGCAACTGACCCCGGCCCCGGCCACCTCCGGAGAGGACGAAGCATGAGCAACAACGGTCTGCGTCTGGTCTGGGTCTACCCCGACCTGCTGAGCACCTACGGCGACCAGGGCAACGCCCTGGTGGTGGAGCGCCGGGCGCGGCAGCGCGGTCTCGACGTGCAGCGCGTCGACGTCCGCAGCGACCAGCCGGTCCCGACGTCCGGCGACATCTATCTGATCGGCGGCGGTGAGGACCGGCCGCAGCGCCTCGCCGCGGAGCGGCTGCGCCGTGACGGCGGCCTCAGCCGGGCCGCTTCCAACGGCGCGATCATCTTCTCGGTCTGCGCCGGGTACCAGATCCTCGGCCACGAGTTCATCAACGACCTCGGTGAGCGCGAGCCCGGTCTCGGTCTGCTCGACGTGGTCTCCACGCGTGGCGAGGGCGCCCGGTGCGTCGGTGACGTACTGGCCGACATCGATCCGCAGCTGGGCCTGCCGCCGCTGACCGGTTTCGAGAACCACCAGGGCGTCACTCATCTCGGCCCGACGGCGCGGCCGTTCGCCCGGGTGAAGCTCGGCCGGGGCAACGGCACGGGTGACGGCACCGAGGGGGCGTACAACGACACGGTCTTCGGTACGTACATGCACGGGCCCGTGATGGCCCGTAACCCGATGATCGCGGACCTGCTCCTGAAGCTGGCCCTGGACGTCAACGCACTGCCGCCGACGGACGACCGCTGGTACGAGGCGCTGCGCACCGAGCGCATCGCGTCGGCCACCCAGCCCGCGTGACCCGCATGGCCCGCATGGCCCGCATGGCCCGCATGATGCATATTTCGCTCAACTGAGCGAAGTCCAGCAGGCGGACGCCTGGTTCGGTCCCGCCACCCTGCGCCGGTAGGGTGGCAGGGATCCAACCGGACGACGTGGTCCGGTCGTCGGCCCACGTTGCAAAGGTTTCCCGGGCAATGCGTATTGGTGTGCTCACCTCCGGCGGCGACTGCCCCGGCCTCAATGCCGTCATCCGTTCCGTCGTGCACCGCGCGGTGGTCGACCACGGCGACGAGGTCATCGGCTTCCACGACGGGTGGAAGGGCCTCCTTGAGTGCGACTACCGGAAGCTCGACCTCGACGCGGTCGGCGGCATTCTCGCCCGCGGCGGTACGATCCTCGGCTCGTCCCGGGTCCAGCCCGCACATCTGCGGGGCGGCGTCGAGCAGGCCAAGGGCCATGTCGCCGATCTCGGTATCGACGCGATCATCCCGATCGGCGGCGAGGGCACGCTGAAGGCGGCTCATCTGCTCTCCGAGGCGGGGCTGCCGATCGTCGGCGTGCCGAAGACCATCGACAACGACATCGCGTCGACCGATGTGACCTTCGGCTTCGACACCGCGGTCGGCGTGGCCACCGAGGCCCTCGACCGGCTGAAGACCACCGCCGAGTCGCACCAGCGGGTCCTGATCGTCGAGGTCATGGGCCGCCACACCGGCTGGATCGCACTCCACTCGGGCATGGCGGCCGGTGCGCACGCCATCGTCGTGCCGGAGCGCCCCTTCGACATGGACGAACTGACCGAGCTGGTCGGCAAGCGCTTCTCGGCGGGCAAGAAGTTCGCGATCGTCGTCGTCGCCGAGGGCGCCAAGCCGCGCGCGGGCTCCATGGAGTTCGAGCAGGGCGCCAAGGACATCTACGGCCACGAGCGGTTCACCGGGATCGCCACGCAGCTCTCCGTCGAGCTGGAGCAGCGCCTGGGCAAGGAGGCCCGCCCGGTGATACTCGGCCATGTCCAGCGCGGCGGCACCCCGACCGCGTACGACCGGGTCCTGGCGACCCGCTTCGGCTGGCACGCGGTCGAGGCGGCGCACCGTGGCGAGTTCGGCATGATGACGGCGCTGCGCGGCACGGACATCACCATGGTGCCGCTGGCCCAGGCCGTCGAGACCCTGAAGACGGTACCGGCCGAGCGGTACGCCGAGGCCGAGTGCGTGCTCTGAGCAACACCAGCACCTGAGAACTGCCCCCGGTCGCAGCTGCGGCCGGGGGCAGTTCTACTCTGGTCGGGACAACCGGCGCGAAACGGGGACGTCCCCATCGGGAGTGAACAGATGGATCACAGCGGGCACGGCATGAACATGGATCTGCCGCCGTTCACGCTGGGACGTGGGCTCCAGTTCTCCGCGGACCCCGTATTCCTGATCGGCTGCGTCCTCGCGCTCGGCCTGTACGGCTACGCGGTGCTGCGCCTGCGCAGCCGCGGGGACGGCTGGCCGGTCAACCGGATCGTCTTCTTCACGGTCGGCGTGCTGAGCATCGCGCTGGTGATGTGCACGAAGCTCAACGACTACGGCATGGTCATGTTCAGCGTGCACATGGTGCAGCACATGGTGATCAGCATGTTGTCGCCGATCCTGCTGCTGCTGGGCGCACCCGTGACCCTGGCGCTGCGCGCACTGCCGGTCGCGGGCCGTGACCGCACGGGCCCGCGCGAGCTGCTGCTCCTGCTGCTGCACAGCCGGTACATGAAGATCATCACGCATCCGGTCTTCACCATTCCGCTCTTCATCGCCAGCCTGTACGCGCTGTACTTCACCCCGCTCTTCGACTTCCTCATGGACTCGAAGACCGGTCACCTCGCGATGATGGTGCACTTCCTCGCCGTCGGACTGGTCTTCTTCTGGCCGATCATGGGCGTCGACCCGGGACCGCACCGGCCCGGCTATGTGATGCGGATGCTGGAGCTGTTCGCGGGGATGCCGTTCCACGCGTTCTTCGGTATCGCGCTGATGATGGCGACCTCTCCGATGGTGGAGACGTACAAGCATCCGCCGGCCTCGCTGGGCATCGACGCGCTGAGCGACCAGAACTGGGCGGGCGGCATCGCGTGGGCGTTCAGCGAGATCCCGTCGGTGCTGGTGCTGATCGCGCTGGTCTTCCAGTGGTACCGCTCCGAGCAGCGGACCGCGAAGCGTGCGGACCGCGCCGCCGACCGCGACGGGGACCAGGAGCTGAAGGCGTACAACGCCTATCTCGCCTCGTTGCAGGCGCGCGGACAGTAGCGGTGGAGACACCTTCCGGGTGACGATGGGGTCCACGGCCGCGCGGCCGACGAGGAGGGTGCGCGCATGTCCGGATCGACGAAGACGATGGGGATGCTCACCGTCGGGGCTCTGGTGGCGGTCACCGCCTACACGGTGGCGCTGGGGAGCAACGGCTGGCTCTGGTTCGGCTGGGTGGTGCTCGGGCTGATCACCCTGGGAATGGTGGCCACGCGCGACACCTGAGCGGGGCCCTTTGTCCGGTACGACGGGTGGCCCAGGGCCCGGACGGGCCCTGGGC
>NZ_JBHVEE010000038.1:0-72030 GCF_042802415.1 Streptomyces sp. NPDC057486
GCCCCGCACCACATCAGGTGCGGGGCCGCTCCCGTTCGGCCGGTGCCGCCCCAGGTCGCACCGGCCGGTGACTGCCTCAGCCGGCGGCCGTCACACCCCGGCCGGCAGCACGCCCCGGCAGCGCCGTCGGCCACTTGGCCAGCGCCGCCGTCGCTCCGTACCAGGCGGCGAGACCGGCCAGCGCGGCCAGCCAGCCGCCGACCTTGCCGAGCCCGTCACTCCCGGCGAACTGCCCGACGCCCAGGAGCAGAAGCCCCAGGAAGAGCAGTGCGTACGTCCCCTGCGCGAGCAGACCGCCGCCGGCCGCCCCGAGGGTGAGACTCAGCGCGAACAGCGCCCAGAGCAGCAGGAACAGCCCCGCCGCATGACCGGAGACATGGGCATCGGCACCGGTGCCCCAGGTGAACCAGAAGGCGCCGAGCCCGACGAAGGCCGTGCCGGTGAAGGCGCTGCCGCCGCGGAACTCCAGCAGTCCGGCGACGAACAGGGCGATACCGCCGACATACAGTGCGAGCGAGACCGCGTCGGCCGCCGTCACGCCGTCGATGACCCGGGTGTGACCGATGCCGAACGCCAACAGGGTGAGTCCCAGGGCGAGATGGCCGAGGGTGGAGGTGCTGCTGCTTCCCGCAGAGACGTCATTGTCCACGGCGGGCTCCCTTCAAAGGCAGTGGTGCTGTTTCCCAGTGACCCTTATGTACCCTTCACAAGCACACAATCCACCTTTACGGGTGAGTAGATTGCCTGTTTTCAAGGGCGAGTTGACGCCACGTCGGCCATCCGGCCAGGACGCCTCCGCGTCAGGAAGGAAAAGTCCTGGGTCCCGCCGCCGTCCGCCACCTGCCGCACGGCCCGGCCTCCGGCCGGACGACGGCAGTGCGGCGACGGGCCCTCAGGGAATGACCACGACCGGGCGCTGGGCGCGCCGTGCCAGCCGCCCCGCCACCGAGCCGAAGATCCGGCCGACGATGCCGTGCGTGGAGCCGACGACGATCGCGTCGGCCGAGTACTCGCGGCCGACCTCCTCCAACTCGTGGCAGATGTCGCCGCCCCGCTCGACGAGCACCCACGGCACCTCGGAGAGGTAGTCCGCACAGGCGAGCTCCAGACCGAGGACCTCGGTGCGGTGATCGGGCACGTCGACGAAGACCGGCGGCTCGCAGCCTGCCCAGACCGTGGTCGGAAGCCGATTGGCGACATGGACGATGATCAGGCCGGAACCTGATCTTCGGGCCATCCCGATGGCATAGGCGAGGGCTCGCTCACTGGACGTGGAGCCGTCGAAGCCGACCACGACCCCATGCCGGAAGGCGGGATCGCAGGAGTGGCGTGGTTCTTCGACCGCCAGCGGGTCCGACAGTGGGTCGGCTACCTGCTTGCGGTCCGCGGGTTCGGGGATTTCGTGACCGGCCATCGGTGTCTCGGCGAAGAGAGTCCTCGTGAGGAGAGAGCTGCTTGGGGAAGGTGTATCAGCGAGCAGTGTTGCGGTGTCCTGGAATCATCTTCCCAACCCCTTACCCCCAAGGGTACGGCGCCACTCCTCCACTGCCCAGACCCCCGCAAAGCGCATGCGACGTTCCACGGAGCATGCCCGAGGCAGCCGCGGATGGCAATGCCGGTTGCGTGGTACACCGACGCCGCCCGGGCAGGGGACCGCATCTGGCTACCGGCCGCGACGGACACCCGTCGGCGACCGAGTGGCACCGCTCGGTCACCACCCCGCAGGGTGACCACCACGTGTCACCGCGCCACCCCGGGGAGCGACGCCGCGCCCGCACCCGCCCCGGCCGACCGGCCGACCGCGCCCGTCACCACCGCCGACCGGTCCGCGGCCGGCATGGTCCGCCGCCCGGCGTTCGACCGCCTGCCCGAACCGGCCGCCCTCGTGGCGTACGGCACGTCCGCCGGCGACGCACGCGCCCCCACCGTCGGCCCCGCGGGTCGGCACGGCCGCCTGCCTCACCCCGGTCCGCCGGTCCTGGCCCGTGGCCGCCCACCGGACCGAGGGGGCACACAGGAGCAGTCGCACCGAGGGGTCGTACGCCGGTCGAACAACTGAATCCGGCACACGCAACCGTATGTTTTCAGCCAACTTCTCACCCCTGCCGAATCCTTGGCGAATTGGCCGATCAACCCCCTTGCTACCAGGCAAGAAGAGACCACGCGGTACGCTTCCACCCGACAGGGACGGGCCACGAACGGGAGGCGCACTTCCCTGCACGGCCCGGGGGTGGAACGCTTCGTGATCGAATGCTTCCCGCCAAGTGCCCATGTCGACATAGCGCTGGTTGGTCAACTTGTCACGACGGCACCACGAGACGCAGTAGATTCGATCTTGGGTGTCGAAGACTGGGGACTCGTGCAGGACCGAGGGGAAACGTGCAGCGACAGGCCCGCAAGGACCAGGAAGACGCGAACACCGAGGGGGGCTTAGCGTCATGAGCCAGGACTCCGCCGCCGCAACGGAGGCTGTACGGAAGCTGAGCGGACGACGACGTCGGGAAGTCGTCGCCGTCCTGCTGTTCAGCGGCGGCCCCATCTTCGAGAGTTCCATCCCGCTCTCCGTCTTCGGGATCGACCGGCAGGACGCGGGAGTTCCGCGCTACCGACTTCTTGTCTGCGGCGGGGAGGAGGGGCCGCTGCGTACTACCGGGGGGCTCGAACTCACCGCGCCGTACGGCCTGGAGGCGATCAGCAGGGCAGGCACCGTCGTGGTGCCCGCCTGGCGTTCGATCACCTCGCCACCGCCCGCCGAGGCGCTGGAGGCGCTGCGCCGCGCCCATGAGGAAGGGGCCCGCATCGTCGGGCTGTGCACCGGCGCGTTCGTGCTCGCCGCCGCGGGGCTGCTGGACGGCCGTCCCGCGACCACGCACTGGATGTACGCACCGACGCTGGCCAAGCGCTACCCGTCGGTCCACGTCGATCCGCGTGAGCTGTTCGTCGACGACGGCGATGTGCTCACCTCCGCCGGGACAGCGGCAGGGATCGATCTCTGCCTGCACATAGTCCGCACGGACCACGGCACCGAGGCGGCCGGGGCCCTGGCCCGCCGGCTCGTCGTGCCCCCGCGGCGCAGTGGCGGTCAGGAGCGCTACCTCGACAGGTCTTTACCTGAGGAGATCGGCTCCGACCCGCTCGCCGAGGTCGTGGCCTGGGCACTGGAGCACCTCCACGAGCAGTTCGACGTCGAGACGCTCGCCGCGCGCGCCTACATGAGCAGGCGGACCTTCGACCGGAGGTTCCGTTCGCTGACCGGCAGCGCACCGCTCCAGTGGCTGATCACCCAGCGCGTGCTGCAGGCGCAGCGGCTGCTGGAGACGTCCGACTACTCGGTCGACGAGGTCGCGGGCCGCTGCGGCTTCCGCTCGCCGGTCGCGTTGCGCGGACACTTCCGGCGCCAGCTGGGCTCCTCCCCCGCCGCGTACCGGGCCGCGTACCGGGCCCGCCGTCCGCAGGGCGGACCCATGGAGCCGGTGGCGACGGCGATCGAGACGGTCGTGCCCGCACAGGGCACGACCGCGAGCCGGAGGGCCGGCCTGACGGCGACCCCGTCGGGCCCTCCGGCCGCACCCTCCACGGCGGCCGGGGCGGGGCAGCCGGAGCACGGGAAGCCGGGCTCCGACGCATACGCCACCGGGCGCCCGACCCTGCCGGGGCAGCGCAGCGCCCCGTAGGGTGGGACGCATGAACGATCGCATGGTGTGGATCGACTGCGAGATGACCGGGCTCTCGTTGACGGAAGACGCACTCATCGAGGTGGCCGCACTGGTCACCGACTCGGAGTTGAACGTGCTCGGCGAAGGGGTGGACATCGTGATCCGCCCGCCGGACAGGGCCCTGGAGACGATGCCCGAGGTGGTGCGGCAGATGCACACCGCCTCGGGCCTCCTCGACGAGCTGGCCGACGGCACCACGCTCGTCGACGCCGAGGCCCAGTTGCTGGCCTATGTCCGCGAGCACGTGAAGGAGCCGGGCAAGGCACCGCTCTGCGGGAACTCGGTCGGTACCGACCGGGGATTCCTGGCCCGGGACATGGCGGCCCTGGAGGGCTACCTGCACTACCGGATCGTCGACGTGTCCTCGGTCAAGGAGCTGGCCCGCCGCTGGTACCCGAGGGCGTACTTCAACAGTCCGGAGAAGAACGGCAACCACCGGGCGCTCGCGGACATCCGTGACTCCATCACGGAGCTGCGGTACTACCGGGAGGCGATCTTCGTACCGCAGCCCGGGCCGGATTCGGAGCAGGCCAAGGCCATCGCGACACGCCTGACGGCACCCCCGTCGTAGGACCTCGGGAAGCCGCTGGTCACGGGCGTTTCAAGGTCCGGGATCAGCGGCTGAACAACTGGGGCGCGAGCACCCTCTCGGACCCTGTACACTTTTTCTCGGCCGGTCAGAAAAGACCGGACACGGTGGGTATAGCTCAGATGGTAGAGCACCTGGTTGTGGTCCAGGATGTCGCGGGTTCGAGTCCCGTTACTCACCCTGAAGGGAAGGGCCCCGGTCTTCGGACCGGGGCCCTTCTCCATATGATGCCCTCTCACCAGAGGGTCGAGTGACGGTCGTCACACCACTGTCGGCCCGGCGGCGGGCGTCACGACGAGTCGCGGACGATCAGCTCGGTGGGGAGCACGATCTGCGGGCGCTCCAGTTCCTCGCCCGCGATCTCCTGGAGCAGCACCCGGGTCATCTCCCGGCCCATCTCCTCGATCGGCTGACGCACGCTGGTGAGCGCGGGGTCCATGTGGCGGGCCACGGCCGAGTCGTCGAAGCCGACGAGCGCCACATCGTCCGGGATGCGCCGGCCCTCCTCACGGAGCACCTGACGGGCGCCCGCGGCCATCACGTCGGAGGCCGCGAAGACCGCGTCGACATCGGGCCGGCGGGCCAGGAGGTCGCGCATGGCGCGGGCGCCGCCCTCCTCGGTGAAGTCGGCGGGGGCGATCAGCCGCTCGTCCGGCTCCAGACCGGCGGAGGCGACCGCCTTGCGGTAGCCGTCGAGGCGCCGCTGGGCACCGTACACATCGAGGTGCCCGGTGATCGTGGCGATGGACCGGCGGCCCCGGGAGATCAGATGGTCGACGGCGCTGCGGGCGCCCTCGAAGTTGTCCGAGTCGACCGCGGCAAGCGGTTCGGATGCGGATCTGCGGCCGCTCATCACGGCCGGCATCCCGAGCTGCTCCAGCAGGTCGGGCAGGGGGTCGTCGGCGTGCACGGAGACCAGCAGCACACCGTCGACGCGGTGCGCGGTCAGGTACTGGGCCAGCCGCCGACGCTCGCGGTCGTTGCCCGCCAGGGTGAGCAGCAGCTGCATGTCGGTCTCGGCGAGGGCGGCCCCGACACCCCGCACGATGTCGGAGAAGTACGGCTCGGCGAAGAAGCGGCTCTCCGACTCGGGCACGACGAGGGCGATGGCGTCCGTGCGGTTCCCGGCCAGGGCGCGGGCCGCGCGATTGGGCACATAACCCAGCTCGGCGACCGCTGCCTCCACCGCCTCACGCGTATGCGCGCTGACCCGTGGTGAACCGTTGATGACCCGCGAGGCGGTACCGCGCCCCACCCCCGCTCGTGCCGCGACTTCTTCGAGCGTGGGCCGCCCACCGCTCCGTACTCGCGCTACCGTCATGGCCGCCTCCCGTTCGCGGTCAATTTCTCACAGTCGGATAACCAAACCAAGTCCCGATGTGGGATCGCTTGACACTCCACCGGGCCGACCGCCCGCACCGCAACTTCCTTTTGGGAGCGCTCCCACTCTACGCGCGTGGTCAAGGGTCGCGCAGCGTCCGGGGGGGCGGGAGAACTCAACTGCCCGGCGGAAACGGCTGGGACCCGGCACAGGGCCGGGTCCCAGGGGTCAGCGGGGGTCAGGAGGCGTCGGTCGGGGGAAGCGCGTTCCGGCGGATCACATCGGCGTACCAGTGGGCGCTCGCCTTGGGGATGCGGCGCTGGGACGCGTAGTCCACGTACACCGCGCCGAAGCGCTTGGAGTACCCGTACCCCCACTCGAAGTTGTCCATCAGCGACCACAGGAAGTAGCCGCGGACGTCCGCACCGTCGGCGACGGCTCGCTGCACGGCGTCGAGGTGGCCGTGCAGGTACTCGATCCGCTCGGGGTCCTCGACCCGCCCCTCGGGCGAGACGTAGTCGTCGAAGGCCGCGCCGTTCTCGGTGACCATCAGCGGCAGCCCGGGGTGGTCACGGGTGACGTCCATGAGCAGGTCGTACAGGCCGTTGGGGTCGATCGCCCAGTTCATCGCGGTGCGCTCCTTCCCCTCGGCGAGGTGGAAGGCGACGTGCTCGGAGCCGGGCCACGGGGAGTAGTCGCTGACGCCGTGGCCGTCGTTGCGCGAGTCGCCGACGCCCTCGGCGGGCGTGGAAACCAGCGTGGGCGTGTAGTAGTTGATGCCCAGGACGTCGACCGGACGGGAGATCGCGGCCAGGTCGCCGTCGTGGACCAGCTGCGACCAGTCGACGATGTGCGAGGTGTCGGCGATCAGGTCCTCGGGGTACTCACCGCGCAGCATCGGTCCGGTGAACACCCGGTTGCCCACCGCGTCGATCCGGCGGGCGGCGTCCACGTCGGCCGCGCTGTCGGTCAGCGGGCGGACCTGGTGGAGATTGAGGGTGACCGAGGTCTGCGCGCTAGCGGGGAGTTGACCGCGCAGAACCTCGATCGCCCGGCCATGGGCGAGGTTGAGGTGGTGGGCCGCCCGCAGTGCGGACGCGGCCTCGGTGCGGCCGGGAGCGTGCACACCGGAGCCGTATCCGAGGAAGGCCGAGCACCACGGCTCGTTGAACGTGGTCCACATGCCGACGCGGTCGCCGAGGGCGCCGGCCATGATCGCCGTGTAGTCGGCGAACCGATCGGTGGTGACGCGCTGCGGCCAGCCGCCCGCGTCCTCCAACTCCTGGGGAAGGTCCCAGTGGTAGAGCGTGGCGACAGGGGTGATGCCTGCTTCGAGCAGCTCGTCGACGAGCCTGCGGTAGAAGTCCAGACCGCGTTCGACGGCGGGCCCCCGCCCGGTGGGCTGCACCCGGGACCAGGAGATCGAGAAGCGGTAGGCCTTCAGACCCAGTTGCTTCATCAGCTGCACGTCGTCGCGGTAGCGGTGGTAGTGGTCGGCGGCGATGTCGCCGGTGTCACCGTTGCGGACCTTTCCCGGTGTGCGGCTGAAGGTGTCCCAGATGGAAGGGGTTCGACCGTCCTCGGCGGCGGCCCCCTCGACCTGGTAGGCGGCAGTGGCCGCCCCCCAGACGAAACCGGTCGGGAAGTTCGTTGCCTCGGGTGCCCGCTGCGGGGCGATGTCGGGTCGTACGGCAGTCATGCGGGAGCGCTCCCAGGAGTGGGCGAACGAAGTCAGGGAAAGGGTGGAACTCCGGGGTCCGTACGGCCTGCGGTCAGGCGCAGGCCGTACCGGACGTCCGGGAAAGGGCGGGTGACATCACGTCAGCCCTTGACGGCGCCGGACATGATCCCCCCGACAATCTGCTTGCCGAAGATCACGAACACCACGAGCAGCGGCAGCGTGCTGATCAGCGCGCCGGCCATCACGATGCTCTGGTCGGGGACGTAGGAGGCGCTCAACTGGCCGAGGGCCACTTGGAGCGTGGGATTCTCCTGGTTCAGCGCGAGGTAGGGCCAGAAGAAGTCGTTCCACGCCTGGACGAAGGTGAGCATGCCGAGCACCATCATCGCCGGGCGGGCCACCGGGAGCACGATGCTCCACACGACGCGGAGGTTGTTCGCACCGTCCATCCTGCCTGCCTCGATGAGCTCGTACGGCAGCGCCTCGAGCAGGTACTGCCGCATGAAGAACACACCGAAGGCGCTCACCAGGGTCGGGAAGATCACCGACTCCAGCTGACCGCCCCAGCCGATGTCGGACATCATCATGAACAGCGGAACGACGCTGAGCTGCGGCGGAATCGTCAGGGTGGCGACGACCATCGTCATCAGTACCCCGCGCCCCTTGAAGCGCATCTTGGCGAAGGCGTAACCGGCCAGGGTGCAGAAGAACAGGGTCGCGACCGTGATGCAGCTGGACACGATGAGCGTGTTGAGAATGGCCGTGCCGAGGTGGGCCTGTTCCCATGCTGCCTCGAGGTTGTTGAACAGGTTGCCGCCCGGCAGCAGCGGCGGCGACGTGTCCAACACCTCGTCCTGGGTGCGGGACGCGGTGACGAGCGTCCAGTACAGCGGGAACAGCGAGCCGAGGCCGACGACGATCAGGGCGAAGTAGGCGAAGGGGCCGGCGTGGTGCTGGCGGCCCGCGCCGGGCTTGAACCGGCGGGGGCGCGGGGGTTCGCTGCGGGTGGCAGCCTTGGAGATGCGGCGGTCCGGAGCGGTGATCGGGCTGGTTGTGGTCATGGATATCGCTCCCGTCAGGCCGCGTTCTTGCGCATGAAGCGCCCGATGAGCCAGTTGATCGCGGCAATGAGCAGCAGCAGGACGAGCATGGCCCAGGCGACTGCGGCGGCCGGACCGAGATGCCCGAGATTCCAGCCGTAGTTGTAGAGGTAGATGCTGAGCGTCTCGTACTGGTTCTCGGTGCCACCCTGCGCTCCGTTGGCGCCGCCCTCGAGCAGAAGGGGTTCACCGAACAGCTGCATGGAGCCGATGGTCGAGATGACGATCGTGAAGAGGATCGTCGGCCGCAGCGCGGGAATGGTCACGTTGCGGAACTGCTGCCAGCGCGAGGCTCCGTCGAGCGAGGCGGCCTCGTACAGGTCGGCCGGGACGGCCTGCATCGCGGCCAGGTAGATCAAGGTGTTGTAGCCCGTCCAGCGCCAGATCACGATGACGGCGATGGCGATGTTGGACGTCCAGTGGCCGTTGACCCAGTTCGTCCCGCCGGCGCCGAAGAAGCCGAGGACCCAGTTCAGCAGACCACCGTCGGCCCGGAACACCAGGGCGAAGACCAGCGCCGCGGAGGCCACCGAGGTGGCGTACGGGGTGAGGATCACAGTGCGCCAGAAGGTGCTGGCGCGGAGCTTGTAGTTCAGCAGGTGGGCCAGGCCGAGCGCGATCATCAGCTGCGGGACGGTCGAAATGACGCCGATGACAAAGGTGTTGGTGACCGCGGTCCAGAACTCGGAGTCCTGCAGGATGGTACTGAAGTTCTCCCAGCCGACCCACTCCATCCGGTCGAGACCGGTCATCTCCACCCGGTGCAGGGCGATCCAGCCGGTGTACAGGAGCGGGTAGAGCCCGAAGGCGCCGAAGACAAGGAAGAAGGGCGCGATGTAGGCGTACGGCGACACCTTGTCGTCGAAGCGCCACAGTCGACTGCGCCATGCCTGGCGGCCGGAAGTCATGGGCTTCGGAGCGCGCCGGCCGGGCCGGGAGCCGTGTGCGCCCCGGGTGGGGGTGGTGGTTGCCACAGGTGGGAGTCCTTCCCTGGGGTGTGCCGACACCGCAGGGGCAGGCCGGACCTCTGGTCAGGTCCGGCGGAGGTGTCGGAAGCCGTGCACGGTGCCGGTTCGGGAGCCGGCACCGGTGCGGGCGGGCCGGACGCATGGATGGCGTCCCGGCCGCCCGCACCGGCGAGGATCAGCCGATCACCTTGTCGATCGCCTTGGTGGCGGCGTCCCAGGCCTTGTCCGGGTCGGTGCCCCGCTGCTCCATGTTGTTGATCTGGGTGGAGATGGAGTCCTTGATGATGCCGTCCTTCGGGCCGAGCACGGCGGCGGGGATGGAGGTCGCCTCTTCGGCGTAGATCTCACCGATCGGGGCGTTGTTGAAGTACTCCAGCTTGGCGCTCTTCACGTCGGCCAGGTCGTAGGCGCCCTTGTTGGACGGGAAGAGACCGGCCGCCTTGAACACGGCGGCCTGCTGCTCCGGCGCGGTCAGCCACTTGACGAGCTCACCGGCCTCCTTGACGTGCTTGCCCTTCGCGGGCACGGACAGGAACGAGCCGCCCCAGTTGGCCGCGGTCGTGCCCGGGGTGCGGGTGATGTCCCACTTGCCCTTGAACGCGTCACCGGAGTACGTGGAGATCTGGGCGGCCATCCATGCGGGGCAGGCCATGCTGGCGATACTGCCCTTGCGCAGGGCCGCCTGCCACGGCGGGGTGAACTGGGCCAGGCCCTGGGTCAGCTTCTTGTCGACCGCCTCGGTGGCCAGGTCCCAGCCCTTCTTGACGCCGGCGCTCTCCTTGTAGATCGCCTTGCCGTCCTTGGAGTAGTACTGCTCCTCGTTCGAGCTGACCACACCGTTGTACATGGCGCTGGCGGAATCCATGAAGAAGGTGCCCTTGGGAGCCTTCTTGTTGTACTCCTCACCGAGCTTGAGGTAGTCCTCCCACCCGCCGGCGACCTTCTTGGCGACCTCGGCGCGGTCGGTCGGCAGGCCGGCCTGCTCGAACAGGTCGCGGCGGTAGCAGAGCGACATCGGGCCGATGTCGGTGCCGGCACCGATGACCTTGCCCTCGTCGGTGGTGGCCTGGAGTGCCTTCCAGCCGACCCACTGGTCGGCGTCGACGACCGTGGACAGGTCGGCGAAGGCGTCCGCCTTGGTGTCGACGAGCTCCTTGACGCGGCCGACCTCGATGCCCTGCACGTCGGCCAGGCCACTGCCCGTGTTGAGCTGCTGAAGGAACTTGGGGTAGTAGACCTTCTCGTCGGCCGTGGCGTTTTCCTTGACCGTGATGTTCGGGTGCAGCTCGTGGTACTTCGCGAAGAGACCGGCTTCCTTGTAGCCGAACTGCCCGAAGTCGGCGACGGTCAGCGTGATCTGCCCGTTCGCATCGGAGCCCGTGTGGTCCGACGAATCGGAATCGCTGCAGCCGGTCAGCAACAGGGCCGTGGCTGTCAGGCCCGTGGTGGCCAGAACCGCGGCTCTGCGGCTTCGACCGGCGACGGTGCGGGTGATACGCATTCCACTACTCCTTGTTCCAGGGTGGGACTGGCGTTCTGACTGCGCGGCATACGCGTGGTGAGGGCGGGTGCCGGGGTGGTGCAAGGGGGGAGAACACGGGCAGTGCCGTTCGCACGAGAAGACCTCGCACGATGTGGGAGCGCTCCCATGCGTCGATGTCGGAAGGTTCCTGCCTTGGAGGGGTGGGTGTCAAGAGTTGAAGACGCTTCCGTTGCCCGAGTGTGTCCTGCAAGTCACGAGACCGTGTCCCGCCGAAGGCTTGCCAAAACGGGTGAACGCAATCTCCGGACTGACGGGATCCAGAATTCCAGCAGGTCAAAGGCTTGTTGCCAAACGATCACAGGATCGGGCCCCACAAGCGCGCCCCCGGTGCCCCGGCTCCGGGAAACAGTTCTCGTCCCACCCCGTTCACACGGAAGGGCACGCCGGAAGGTGAACGGGGTGCGGCCCCCAGAGGCACCTCCGGGGCCCCTGCGCGTTCTTTCCCCGAAGCCGACACCCCGGACATCGTCCGGCGGCATGTGCAGGGGCAGATGCGGACTCGGACCTCGCGCAGCCTGGCCGGCATGCGCTCCGGTTCCGCCCGGCCCGCCCGCGGCCCGGTGTCGGCGTTCACCCGTGCGCCGGCCGCGGCGGGGATCGAGGTCGGCATCGACGACTTCACGGAACACGCGACGGCGCGGGGGCAGGGCAGCGCTGCGACGGCGTACGTGGAGTGCAGGGCACGTCCCCCGCCGCCGGTGCGCTGCACCGTTCGCGGCTGATGCACTGTGAGCTCTGCGGGGACCTGCGGGGACCTGCGTCGTGGCGGCCCGGCTGGGTGAGACTCTCGGGCATCACCGGCAGGGTGAAGGACACATCGAGGCCCGGGTGCGACTTCTGGAGCTGCGCGATCGCCTGCGCGCGGCGGGAGTTGGCCGGGTCGTCTTCGAGCTGGGCGCCGCCTCGGCCGAGCTGGTGTCGGCGACACCGGATCCGGGCTGGTCCATCCAGGTCTGGAAGAACACGACCTGGATCCGGGTGAACTTCAGCACCGACGACGGCACGACGGTGTCGGTCTTCTGCACGTGGAACGATCATCCGCCGGCGGTCGACATCGGCTGAGCGCGGCGCCGGTGCGACGCCCAGTCACTGGAACGCGGAGGACGGCGGCACCGGGGACGGCCGGGCGTCCGCGTCGCGCACCGCAGCCGCGCCGCCGGTGAAGTCGGCGAGATCCCGGCCGTGTTCGACGCGTCCCGGGTGCGGATCGGTGGCGACCCTGCGGGTCAGTTCGGCGACCTTGAGCGGCAGCCCGGAGGCGAGCAGCACGGCGTTGCCGAAGCGGCGGCCGCGCAGCACCGCCGGGTCGGCGGCGAGGGCCAGCTCGGGGAAGACGGCGGCGGCGGTGGCGATCTGGCCGCGGAGATGGGCCAGCGGCGGACCGTCGGTGAGATTGGCCACGTACTGCCCGGTGGGCTTCAGCACCCGGCGTACGTCGGTGAGGAACTCGGTGCTGTTGAGGTGGGCGGGGGTGCGGGATCCGCTGAACGCGTCGGCGATGACGAGGTCCGCCCAGTCGTCCGGGATCTTCCCGAGCCCGGCGCGGGCGTCGGTGGAGCGGACCCGGATCCGGGCCTGCGGGTCCAGCGGCAGCTCCCGGCGGACCAGTTGGACGAGCGCCGCGTCCAGCTCGACGATCTGCTGGGTGGAGCGGGGGCGGGTCGCGGCGATGTAGCGGGCGAGGGTGAAGGCGCCGCCGCCCAGGTGCACGACGTGCAGGGGCTGCCCCGCGGGGGCGACGAGATCCGCGATGTGGCCGATCCGGCGCTGGTAGGAGAAGGAGAGGTGCGAGGGGTCGTCGAGGTCGACATGGGACTGAGGGGCGCCGTCGAGGTTCAGCGTCCAGGCACGGGGGCGCTCCCGGTCGGGTATCAGCTCGGCGAGACCGCCGTCGACCGCCTCGGCGAGGGTCTCCGGCCTGCGGTCTGAACGCTTCCGGGCGTTCGCGCCACCGCTGGATGCTCCTCGACGTGCCACTGCTGTTGCCCCTGCTCGCTGCTCATCGCTCCGGCCCGGTGCCGGTCCGGCACCGAGGGGGAACACTCCCCCGGCCATTATGGGCTCAGCGGCAGTTGTCGGCCGCCTCGATCAGCCGGGCCGCCTGGTCGAGGGCGGCCCGCAGCGCGGCAGGGTCGGTGACCGGGGCGTCGGCGGCGGGCGGCAGCAGCCAGCCGCTGCCGGAGACCGGCGGTTCGGCGGGAATGCGGAGTCCGCGGCCGTTCGTCTGCGTACAGGCACTGCCGGGTACGTCCCAGGCCTCGGCCGTGCCCGGCGGCACCAGGAAGCCGAGGGTGTCGCAGGTGCCGTCGTGCAGGACCGGGCCGACGGCCTCCTGATCGGCGCCGCGGCGCAGGATGTCGACGGCCTCGAGGCCTTGGCGGGCGGGAACGGTCACCAGCTCGCAGGGCCCGGGGGCGGTGAGCGGCAGGGGTTCCGCCACGGCGGGCTCGGAGGCCGGGGGCCGGGGTGTGGCGGCTTCGGGGGTGGCGGGTTCGCGCTCCGCAGCCCCGGAACCGGTCGTCGTCGTGGTCGTCGTCGCAGTCGTTCGCGAGCCGGTCTCCGTGCCGAGATGCAACAAGGGACCTCTCCTCTCATCGCCGGGCGGAGCAGGACTCCGTCTCCACATGAACCAACGCGTCGACTACGTCAAGGGCTACGGTGCCACGCCGCCGCAAAGGGTGGCAGTTCATGGCGGATCGCGGGCGAGATATCCGTTTTGTAGGCAAACACTGCGTGTGGGGTCCGTCACAGCAGGTACCTTCTTGCTCCGCCGGGACACCGGAAACAGGCCCGGCTTGCACCAGAGAGGGCCCAGCCATGGTGTCGACAGGGGCAGTTCCCAACCTCGCCTTCCGGCGGCTGCGCGGACCGCGCTCCGCCGGGGAGTTCGCTGCCGCGGTGCGCAGATCCGCCCGCGAGATCGGCGAGCAGGTCGCGTGCGACGCCCGGTACATCGGACGCGTGGAGTCCGGCGAGATCCGCTGCCCCAACTACGCGTACGAACGAGTCTTCCTGCACATGTTCCCCGGGGCGACCCTGGCGGACCTGGGCTTCTCGTCGCGCGAGACCGTACGCGGCCGAGGAGCGCGCACCACCGCCGAGATCCCCGACACCCCACTGCCCCCCACGCTCCAGAGCGACAGCGACGAGGAGAGCGACGTGCTGCGTCGCGTATTCATGACCAGCGGCACCACCGCGATGGCGGCCGCAACCCTGGGCTTCGGCCTCGGCGCCACCGCCGCCGCCGCTGCCGTACCCGCACAGCGCCCCACACAACGACGGGTCGGCGAGGCCGAGGTGACCGCCGTCGAGAAGGCGGTTCGGCAGATCAGGCTGCTGGACGACCGGCACGGCGGCGACGGCCTCTACCGACGGGCCGCGCAGCCGCTGAGGGCGGCGTACGCGCTGCTGGACGAGGGGACGACCACCCGCGGCTCCACGTCCGACCGGCTGCATGCCGGGGCGGGTGAGCTGGCCATCTCGGTGGGGTGGCTGGCCCATGACTCGGGGCGTTTCGAGGACGCCCGCTCGCACTACGCGGAGGCGCTGGCGACGGCACGGCTGGCCGGTGACGCGGCGCTGGAGGCGCATGCGTTCTGCAACGCGTCGTTCCTGGCCAGGGACGCGGGACGGCCTCGGGAGTCGGTACGGGCGGCGGAGGCCGGGCAGCGGGCGGCGACGCCGCTGGGCTCACCCCGACTGCTGGCGCTGCTCGCGCTGCGGGAGGCGGGGGGCCGGGCGGGGCTCGGTGATCGCAGCGGCTGCGAGCGGGCGCTGGGGCGGGCGCACGAGGCCTTCGGACGGGGAACGCGCGATGCCGATCCGGAATGGATGACGTTCTTCCGGGAAGCGGAGCTGGAGATGCTGGAGGCGCAGTGCTGGTCGGCGCTGGGTGACTGGCCGCGGGCGGCGCGTCATGCGCGACGGGCCACACAGCTGCAGGACCCGCACTTCACCCGGAACCTGGCGCTGTACCGGGCCGAGCTGACGACGGACCTGGCGCATGCCGGGGCCGCGGCGGAGGCGGCCGCGGCGGGCCACCAGGTGCTGGACCTGCTCGACCGGGTGCAGTCGTCCCGGATCCGGGCGATGTTGGCGGGGGCGGTGGGGGTGTTGCGGGCGCAGCGCGGGTCACCGGAGGTGGCGGGGCTTCTGGAGCGGTGCGCGGAGATGGGGGTGTAGGAGCCCCCGACGGGGCCGGGGCACCCCGACCGGTCCGACGGCTGGGCCCTCGGGCGCCGGGCAGGCCGATTTCCCCGGCGCCGCCCTCCGCGAAGCGCCCACCCCGCCTCGGGGCGACGGAGGGACCTACCGGTCCAGGTGGCCCGTGTCGTTCCAGCGTTCCAGCGCCGGCGCCCCGTATGCCCACCCCAGGACCGACAGCGACGTCGGGTCCAGCCGGATGCGGGACGCGAAAGACACGTCCTCGCCCAGCCACCGCGCCCCCAGCGCCCGCAGGATGTGACCGTGCGCGAAGACCAGCACGTCGCGGTCGGCCGAGCGCGCCCAGGCCACGATCTCGTCCGCGCGGGCGGACAGTTCGGAGAGGGTCTCGCCCTCCGGCACCCCGTCGCGCCAGATGAACCAGCCCGGCCGGATGGCCTGGATCTCGGCCGGGGTCATGCCCTCGTACGCCCCGTAGTCCCACTCCATGAGCGCGTCCCACGGCTGCGCGCGGTCCGCGAAGCCGGCTATGTCACAGGTCTCCCTGGCGCGGACGAGCGGACTGGTCCGGACCTCGAGGCCCGGCAGGTCCGCCCACGGTTTCCGGTGCAGCCTCTCGCCCAGCAGCTTGGCGCCCTCGCGGCCCGCATCGAGCAGCGGGATGTCCGTCCTGCCGGTGTGATTGCCCTTGACGGACCATTCCGTCTGGCCGTGCCGGGCGAGCAGGATACGCGGTGCCATGACGGCTCCCCCTGAGATGTGGATCGGAGAAAACGACAACAGGGACGGGTCATCCGCCTTTGTCCATCATCGCTCACGTGCCCGGGAGGCAACCCCCGGGGCCGCATCGGCGTCCCTTCCCCCGCGGAGGGAGCTCCGCGCGCACGGGGCAGCCAGAGGGGAGCCCCGGGGGGATTCGTCACCGACCTGCGCCGTACGGTTGAACGCCCGCCGTCGGACGCATGAACACATGATGGAGAGCATCCGGATGTCGCTTGCCACCGCCGCGCCCGTGTCGCGGCACCGGCCTCGATGGTGGGCCGAGCTGCCGCTGATCGCGATCGTGTACGCGCTCTACTCGGCGGGTCGGCTGCTGGTCCGAAGCGATGTGTCGACCGCCGTCGACCACGGGCTGCGCATACTTCACCTGGAGAAGACGCTCTTCCTCAATGCCGAGCACCCGCTCAACCGCTTGATGACGGCCCATCCGGCGATAGGCATACCCTCCGACTTCGCGTACGCCTCACTGCACTACGTGGTCACCCCGGCCGTCCTGATCTGGATCTACCGACGGCGCACGACCGCGTACCGCGCCGCCCGCACCTGGCTGATGACGTCCACGCTGCTCGGTCTGATCGGTTTCGCGCTGATGCCGACCTGCCCGCCGCGGCTGCTCCACGCCACGCACGGCTTCGTCGACACGATGGCCCAGTACAGCTCGTACGGCTGGTGGGGCGCCGAGGCGAGTGCGCCGCGCGGCATGGGCTGGATGACCAACCAGTACGCGGCGATGCCGAGCCTGCACGTCGGCTGGGCGCTGTGGTGCGGGATCCTGCTGTGGCGCCACGGCAGGCACCCGCTGCTCCGGGCCGCGGGTGTCGTGTACCCGCTCCTCACCACGTTCGTCGTGATGGGCACGGCCAACCACTACTTCCTCGACGCGGTCGCGGGCGCCGCGGTGATGGGCGTCGGGGCACTTCTCGCCACGCCGGTGATGCGGCTCGCCGACCGGATCGGGGCAGCGGTACGGGCCCGCACCGCTGTGGCCGTCCCGGTCACGAAGTCCCCTGTTGTCAGTGCCGGATGCAAGACTTCCGCGGGTGAGCGAATTCCCAACCAGCGGACCTCCTCCGCAGACTCAACCGATGTCGCGGCATCGGCCGACGCAGCAGGCGACGACACTCCGGCAGCGGCTCGCTGAACTGCGCGGTCCCGCCGTCGCGCCGCATCCGCTCGATGCCCGCGCGCTGGCCGCCCTCGCCGCCAACCCTGGCTGCAAGCGGCGCGCCCTGCTGGACGGCGCCGGGGTGGACAAGGCCGCGCTGGCGGCCGCACTCGGCTCTCCCGCCGCGTTCGGTCAGTCGCAGTTCGCTTTCATGCGGGGCAACGCGTTCGAGGCGAAGGTCAAGGCCGACGGCGGCACGGAGCTGATGCGCCTGCTGTACGAGCGGCTCGGCGGGGGCGGCGATGCACCGCGCGAGGTCCGGGTGCCGGATCTGGCGGCGGCGGGTCCCGAGGGCCGCGCGGCGCGTACGGCACTGGCGCTGCGTGAGGCGACCGAGGCGGGTGGCTGGGCTCTGCTCGATCACCCGATGCTGGCCCTGGAGGTGGCGGGCTCGCCTGCCTACCTGGAGCCGGACGCGGTGGTGGTGCACCCCGACGGCCGGTGGACGGTCGTGGAGATCAAGTCGTTTCCCATGATCGACAGTTCGGCGGACGCGGCGAAGGTCGGAGCGGCAGCCCGGCAGTCGGCGGTGTATGTGCTGGCGCTGGAGCGCATCGCGGCGGTCACGGCGGGGGCGGAGGTCGGCCACCGGGTGCTGCTGGTCTGTCCGAAGGACTTCTCCAACCTGCCGACGGCGTCGGTCGTCGACGTGCGCAAGCAGCGCGCGGTCACCCGCCGCCAGCTGACCCGGCTGACCCGGGTCGAGGACATCGCGGCAGCCCTGCCCGAAGGCACGACCTTCGACCCGGAGTGCTCCGCGCAGGAGCTGACGGCCGCGGTCGACGCGGTCACGGCTGCGTACGCACCGGAGTGCCTGGCCGCGTGCGAACTGGCCTTCCACTGCCGGGCGACGGCGCGTGCGGCCGGTGCGGTGGAGGCGCTGGGGCGGAGCGTACGGGGTGAGCTCGGCGGTCTGACGACGGTGGGCGCGGTACTGGCCGCGGCGGCGGGCAAGGAGGGCGATCCGGCCGACCCCACGGTCGCCGCCCTGCGCCGCGCCGCGGCCCTGCGCGCGGAGGCGCTGGAGCACCGGGGCGCGCCCCTGGAAGGAAGCCCGGCATGTCGCTGATCAGCACCCTGGCGCGACTGGAGGCCGTGGAGAGCGGGCGGGCGCAGCCGATGGCCACCGTCCGGCACCGTCATCTCACCGGTGCGCCGCTCGTTCTCGTGCCGCTGACCACCGCCGGTGAGACGGGCGCCCCGCTCGGCGCCCTCGTCGGAACCGACCGGGACGCGCCGCTGCTGCTCGCCGTGGCCCAGCCGCGCGACCGCGATCTGCGGTTCGCCTTCCTCGCCGAACTGGCCGAGGCGGTCCTGCCGCACATCGAGACGTACACGGACGTGGTGGAGCCGGCCGAGCGCAACGAGACCGATCCCGAGACCGGGAAGAAGGTCAAGGTCGAGGTCGAGTTGTGCGCGGACGCGCCGCAGTTGATCGTGCCGAGCCGGGCGGGTCTCGACTTCGTCCGGCTGCTGGGCCGGTCCATGCGGTTCCGGCGCACCGCCGAGGACGACCCGGACACCCCGTACCCGGCGCCGGCCCGGGTCCCGCTGCTGGGCCGCTGGCTGACGCATTACGGGGAGCGGGCCCGGGTGCCGGGTTCCTCGCTGCTCCTCGCCATGACCGATCTGCTGAACCGGCACTGGGCGACCGGGCAGTCCACGCTGGAGGACCAGCATCTGGGGGCGCTGCTCGCCTGGATCGACCCTGCGGCCGGCGAGTCCGGTGCGCAGGCCGCGCTCCGGGCCGAGCTGGAGCGGGACGCCGGCGGCCAACTGCTCTGCCCGCCCGCCGGTCCGGCGACGGATCCGGCGTTCGACAACCGGCTGCTCGCGCCCGCGATCGAGAAGTACGACCGGGCGCGTACGTCGCTCGCGGCGGCCGAGGACGGCCTCGCGGCCGACGCCCGGCTCGGCGAACTGACCGCTGCCGAGCGGGAGATCAGATCACTGCTGGCCGCGGTGGCGCGGCCGACCTGGGACGCGGTGTGGCGGGGGATCGACCTGATGCGGGAGCTGCCGGCCGGGTCCAGGACCGAGGACCGGTGGACCCGGGACCGCTGGTCGTTCACCGGCCACCGGGACCGGGTACGGGCCGGGGAGCCGCCGCAGCCGCGCCGGGACGACGCGGTGACGGCGGCGGCGAAGCTGGCCTCGCGGGAGACGGCGCAGGCGCAGTTGGAGGCGCAGGAGGCACTGGACGACCCGCTGGTGCTCGCCGGGCGTCGGCTGGCCGGTGAGGCGTTCGTCGGGGAGGTGGCCGAGGTGGTGATGGCGTACAGCGAGTCGAAGCGGCCCTCGCCGCGTCCGCTGGTCACGGTCCGGACGGACGAGCGCCCTCACCTCGGTGAGCGCACGAAGGTGTACCGCACGCTGGACGGCAGGCCGCAGACCGCCGAGTTCGTGGCGTACGCCTCCGAGGATCTCCCGGACGCCGAGGAGCGGCTGCTGGTGCTGCGGATCACCGACCGGATGGGCCGGAGCAAGGAGCCGGCCCCTGGTTCGCTGCCGGAGCCGGGCGACCGGATCGTCTGGACCCTGTTCGAGCACGACCAGCGCAGCGGCCCGAAGCTGCCGGACCCGGAGGAGACGCCGTGGACGCACGGCGGCCCGCCGGGCGCCGCCGGACATTCCGAGAACCCCGACCCCGTGACCCCGGAGGACCTGTTGTGACGGCCGTATTCGACCCGGGAGCCGAGGCGGGGCGGGCCACTGCCCAGATCCTGGACGACACGCTGAACGGCACGGCGCGGGGCATCGTGGTGGACTCCCCGCCGGGTGCGGGAAAGTCGACGCTGGTGGTGCGCGCCGCGCTCGAACTCGCTTCGGCAGGGCGCCCGTTGATGGTGGTCGCGCAGACCAACGCCCAGGTCGACGACCTGGTGGTGCGACTGGCCGAGAAGGACCCCGGGCTGCCGGTCGGGCGCTTGCACAGCAACGACGCGGACCCGTACGACAAGGTGCTGGACGGCCTGGCCAACGTACGGAAGTCGGCGAAGGCCGGGGATCTGGCCGGACTTGACGTCGTCATCTCGACGGCCGCCAAGTGGGCTCATGTGAAGAACGTCGAGCCGTGGGGGCACGCGATCGTCGACGAGGCGTACCAGATGCGCTCGGACGCGCTGCTGGCCGTCGCGGGGCTCTTCGAAAGGGCGCTGTTCGTCGGTGATCCGGGGCAGCTGGATCCGTTCTCCATCGTCGGTGCGGACCAGTGGGCGGGGCTGTCGTACGACCCGTCGGCGAGCGCGGTCTCGACGCTGCTGGCGCACAACCCCGAGCTGCCGCAGCGCCGGCTGCCGGTGTCGTGGCGGCTGCCCGCGTCGGCCGCGCGGCTGGTCTCGGACGCGTTCTACCCGTACACCCCGTTCCGCAGCGGTACGGATCACGGCGACCGGCGGCTGGCGTTCGGGGTCCCGTCGGACGGCTCCGCCCCGGACCGGGTGCTGGACGAGGCCGCGGAGTCCGGCTGGGGGCTGCTCGAACTCCCGGCCAGGCACACCCCGCGCACGGACCCGGAGGCGGTTCGGGCGGTGGCCCTGGTGGTCCGCCGGCTCCTGGACCGGGGAGGCGCGGCGACGAGCGAGCGCTCCCCCGACCCGGCCCCGGTGACGGCGGACCGGATCGCGGTCGGCACGGCCCACCGGGACCAGGCGGCGGCGGTACGGACGGCGCTCGCCGAGCTCGGTGTGACGGGTGTGGCGGTGGACACGGCGAACCGGCTCCAGGGCCGCGAGTTCGATGTGACGGTGGTCCTGCACCCGCTGTCCGGGCGCCCGGACGCCACGGCGTTCCATCTGGAGACGGGCCGACTGTGCGTCCTGGCGTCCCGCCACCGTCACGCCTGCATCGTGGTCTGCCGGGCCGGCGTCGCGGAGCTGCTGGACGAGCACCCGTCGACGGAACCGGTCCAGCTCGGCGTCACGGTCAAGTTTCCCGACGGGTGGGAGGCGAACCACGCGGTCCTGGCCCACCTCGCGGAACACCGCGTCCCGTGGCGCCCGTGACACTGCCGGACCACAGGCGATGGGCCGTCGGGGGCGTGCGCCGTACCGGGCGGTGACCCCGTGCGCCCCGCACACCGCCCCCGAAGCGCACTTGCGGACGGTTGGACAATGGAGGGTGGCCGTCGGGCCCACCGAAGGAGGAACCACACATGGCACAACCCGAGCGGAACGAGCGGCAGCGGCTGCGCCCCGCGCCCCTGCTCTTCGAGCCGTCAGCTGCGGCCGCCGACCCCGAGCACTTCTTCGACCTGGAGTCGATGGACGACCCGAAGGAGCTGCTGGCCCGCGCCACCGAGCTGACGCTGGCCTTCCGCGCCGCGACCGACCGGGCGGTCGAGTACCAGGCCATCGCCGCCGCCCAGCTGGCCGACCCGGGCCGGTTCGACCGGCTCACCATGGCGGACATCGCGGAGCGCGCGGAGTGGACCGAGGACTACGCGAAGCTGATGGTCGAGTTCGGCCGGGGTCTGCTGGGCGGCGCGCGGCCGTGACGCCGGAGCGTCCGGCCCTCGACCCCCTCCGGGTCCGGCCCCGGCTCTCGCCCCGGATCTGACTCCTGGCACAGCCGTTGGCATATGCCCGCGCGCAAGATACTCCTCCCCACCCCACCCTGTCCGGGTTTCCGACAATTCCAGCAATTCGCAGCGTCACTACCGGTAAACAGGTAGTCATGAGCGCATGGCTGCCAGACGAGACCACCCTGCATCCCGGCACCGGAACCTGCGCCGGACCCCGCACCGGCACCCGCCACGGTGCCGATGTCTTCACGGTCCTGCGGGACCGAGCCGATGACCAGACCGCTCAGGTCACCGCGGCCGGAGCGGCCTGGCTGGCCGGGGCCGCCGCGTATCCGCGCTCCGCGCTCGCCCAGTGGGAGGCCCACCCCGGCTCCCCCGGCGTGCTGCCGTGCGGATCGGCGTTCGATGTGGTCAATGTGCCCGCGCTCTTCGGGCGGCGGATGCTGGAGCACCTGTGGGCCGACGGCCCGGGTTCCGGTCCGGTCGCCACGCACCGCGGGCGGATGCTGCTGTTCGCCGCCCCCGGAACGGCCCAGCGGCTGCCGTCGCTGCTCGACTGGGAGGAGTGGGGCACCAGCCATGACCGGGCGGCGGAGCACGGCCCCGAGGTGCCCCGGGAGAGCGAGGACCGTGAGGGCAGGGTCCCGCCGCTGCTCTGCCACGGCACCGGTGACGCGGTGACCGTTCCGCCCCTGGCCTGCGACTCCTCCTCGTCGGGGCCCCGCTGGGTGGTCGCCCCCGACACCCGTAACCCTTGGCTACCGGGCCCCGATGTACTGCTCTGGGCCTGTGTGCGCGTGACGCGCTCCGCGCCCACCGGATCGGCTCGGATTTCGATTTTTCCTCCCGCCGATCAGGGTGCTAAGGTCTACGACGTCAGCAGGCGCCGCTAGCTCAGTTGGTTAGAGCAGCTGACTCTTAATCAGCGGGTCCGGGGTTCGAGTCCCTGGCGGCGCACAGACGGAAGAAGCCCTTCGCGGAAGCGAGGGGCTTCTTCGTTTTGCCGTCACGGCAGCGTTACGTACCCGTGGCGATACGGACGGTCCACGCACCCGACGGCGTCCGGTCCGCGACCTCGATCCGGGTGTGCTCGCCGGGGACGGAGTACGTCTCGCCGACTCGCAGCGGGGCGTCCGCGAGCGGCGCGTAGACCGACCGGTCCCAGCAGGCGTCGGTGTGGGGGTGGGTGTCGATGACCTGGATCGGCCCGCCGCCGGACGGCGTCTCGTTGCGGACCCGGTAGATCAGCACCCCCTCGCTGCACGTTGCCTGGTCGTTGCCGGTGGCACTGCGGGCCTCCAGCGCCACGGCGCTGCCCTCACCTGTCCTGATCACCGCGAGCCGCGTACCGATGGACGCGCCGGGCACCGGCACGGCCGCCATCGACTCCAGGGTGATGTCCTGGTTGTGCTGGATGCACGCCACTTGCCTGCGGTCCAGCCAGCCCAGCTTCCACTTGTGCCAGCCGAACAGATCCGGCGCGAGACCGAACTGGCTGCCCATCACGTCCCAGTCGCCGACGTAGGTGTCCCAGTCGCCCTTGCCGTCCGACGGTCGGTGGTAGAGATCCGGCAGGTCGAAGACGTGCCCGGTCTCGTGGGCCAGCACGTTCCGGTCCGGCGGATGCTGCTCGAACACGGTGACGACGCGCCTGATGTCCGTGCCGTCGGCGTGCAGCGGCTGGTCGAAGTTGACGACCTTGGTGGCGTCGGAGTCGACGCCGGGCGCGTCCGGGTCGGCGACCAGATAGACGATGTCGTACTTCGAGAAGTCGACCTGGTCGTCGGCCGCGGCGATCGCGTCGCGCAGATAGGAGCTGCGCCGCTTGTCGTCCCAGTCGCGTTTTATGCCGTACGAGGTGGATGCGTGAGGCATCTGGACCCACCGCCGCTGCGGGTGCGGGCGCAGGGTGAACTTCCCGTACGAGGCGCGCCGGAAGAACTGCGTGGTGGCGGGGAAGTAGTCGGCGGCGAGCTCGGCGGGGGTGGTGACGGGGCGGGCGTCGGGGAACGAGAGAAAGATCATGACCGCATCGAGGGTGTGGTCCGGGCGCGGGTAGGCGCCGTCCCACTCGTCCAGGCCCAGCGAGTGGTGTGCCCCCGTCCTGGGCAGGGCGCAGGGGCCGGCTTCACCCGTGGCGGCCACGGCCGGACCCGCAACGAGGGAGGTGGAGGCGAGCGCCAGGAGAGAGACCAGACCGGCCACCACACCACGCGGGCTCGGCCTCTCCAGTCCCCCGAGCCTGCGCTGAGGCGGCACATCGACCTCCGGGTGCGGGATGCGGATACACGCAGTCCACCCTGTGCCAGTTCGGGCGCATTCGCCCTGTTGTGCTGCCCCACACGTGTCAGCAGTCAGCCTCTCGGAGCTCGTTCACGGACAGTCACAATCGATCACTGTGGCAACGCGAACGAGATCCAAGATCGACGTGAGGGAACAGAGCCGCGCAGAAATAATCAGTCACGGGCAAACCGGAACGACGCGCGAATGGCCCATGCGGGGTGCTCCCCGGGGTCGCAACGGGCCGGGAGCTGGAACGGGCGAGACAACAGCATCTATGCTTCACCACGCTTTCCTGCGTGGTTTCCGCCTCGGACAACGGCACTCCGCGAGGCGGGCCAGTCCGACCACAACTGTTCAGGACAGAACTGCACGGCGGGAGCGAGCGGTGAGCGGAACCTCCGAAGGGCCGAGGCCCGCGGCAGGCACAGCGCCCCCTACCGTGCGACCGTCCGTCACGGAGCGTCACACGGAACCTGTCGGCCCAGGAGACGTCGACTCGAGCCCGGCCGATTACCGGGCCGCCTTCCGGGGCGCCGTGCTGCCGATGGCCGTCGTCGACCACGAGGGCCTGGTCCTGTGCGCCAACGACGCTCTCGGCGGGCTGCTCGGCGCCGATCCCGCGGCGCTGACCGCCCAGTCCGCGTCCGATCTGCTCGACCTCTCCGCCGACGTCCGGACCTGGCATGCGTACCGCGAGGTGCTGCGCGGCCGGCGATCCCGGTTCCGCTGCACCCGCAGACTCAAGCACCCCGACGGGCGCTCGATGTGGGGTGAGATCACCGTCGTGCCGATGCCGGAGCCCGGGACGACAGCCCCGGAGGCAAGCGCGGGGACAGATCCGGAGACCGGGACGGGCGCGGAGACCGGAACCGGGGTCACCCGGGGGGCCTCCCCCGTACTGCTCTCCGTCGCCGACATCAGCGACCGGCACGAGCTGCAGAAGCGACTGCGCCACCTCCAGACGCACGACCCGGTGACCCGGCTGCCCAACCGGACGCTGTTCTTCGAGCGGCTCTCCTCCGCTCTGGAGACCCCGCCGTACCAGGACGACAGCCGGCCGCGGCACGGCCGGATCGGGCTCTGCTACCTCGACCTGGACGGCTTCAAGGCCGTCAACGACACGATGGGGCACCGGATCGGCGACCGGCTGCTCGCCGCCGTCGCCGCCCGGCTCACCGACTGCGCCGAACAGGAGAGCCTGCACCGCACCGGCGGCACGCTCGTGGCGCGCCTCGGCGGCGACGAGTTCGCGATCCTGGTCGAGGAATCCACCGGGACGCAGCAACTCACCGATCTCGCCCGCGCGGTGCTCGCCTCCCTCCAGAAGCCGTTCGACCTGGCCGGCACACGGCTGGCCGTGTCGGCGTCGATCGGGGTGGTGGAGCGGGGCGTCGCCGGGACCTCGGCCACCGGTCTGATGCAGGCCGCGGACACCACGCTGTACTGGGCGAAGGCGGACGGCAAGGCACGCTGGACGCTCTTCGACCCCGAGCGCAACGCGCACCGGATGACGCGGCAGGCGCTCTCCTCCACGCTCCGGCCCGCCGTCGAACGCGGCGAGTTCACCATCGAGTACCAGCCCCTTGTCGGGATGGCCGACGGAATCGTGCGAGGGGTGGAGGCTCTGGTCCGCTGGAACCACCCGCAGTTCGGCATGCTCTCACCGAATCGGTTCGTCGCGATCGCCGAGGAGGACGGCTCGATCGTCCAGCTCGGCCGCTGGGTGCTCCGGTCGGCCTGCCGTCAGGCCCGGCGCTGGCAGCTGGACCATCCGGCCGAGCCGCCGCTCTTCATCAGCGTCAATGTCGCCGTGCGGCAGGTCTGGGACTCCGACCTGGTCACCGATGTCGCCGAGATCCTCGCCGAGACCGGTCTGGCCCCCGGACTGCTGCAGCTGGAACTGACCGAGTCCGCGGTGATGGGCTCGGCGGGCCGCCCGCTGGAGGCGCTCCAGAGGCTCAGCGACATGGGCGTCCGGATCGCCATCGACGACTTCGGGACCGGCTATTCGAACCTCGCCTATCTGAGCCGGCTGCCGGTCTCCGTACTGAAGCTGGACGGCTCGTTCGTGCGCGGTTTCCGGTACGAGGACGGGGCGCACCCCAGCCCGGCCGACGAGACGATCGTCGAGGCGATGGTGCAGCTGGCGCACCGGCTGGGGCTGACCGTCACCGCGGAGTGCGTGGAGACCGTGAGCCAGGCGGAACGGCTGCGGCGGATCGGCTGCGACACGGGGCAGGGCTGGCTCTACTCCCGGGCGGTGGCCCCGGAGCGCATCGCGGAACTCATCGGGACGAGCCCCCTGGCGCTCTGAGAGAGCCGCGCCCCGGAACACGGAGCCGGCCTGTGCCCCCGAGCGCCGGGAAGGCCGGGGCGCTCGAGGGCGGAACGGGCCGGCCCGCGCAGACCTCAGCCACGCAGCCCGTACGCATCCGCGATCAGGTCGTAGCTGCGCAGCCGCGCCTCCCCGCCATGCGCATTCGCCGTGATCATCAGCTCGTCCGCCCCGGTCCGCTTGGCCAGGTCGTCCAGACCGCTGCGCACCTCCTCCGCCGTCCCGTGGATGACATTGCCGAGCCAGCTGTCGACGAACTCCCGCTCCATCGGACTGAAGGCATAGGCCTCCGCCTCCTCCGGCGTCGGGATCAGACCGGGGCGGCCGGTGCGCAGGCGGACCATCGACAGGGCACCGGACAGGACCTGGCGGCGGGCCTCGCGCTCCTCGTCGGCCGCCAGCGCCGAGACGCCGATCAGGGCGTACGGGGCGTCCAGCACCGCGGACGGCTTGAACGAGTCCCGGTACAGGTCGAGCGCCGGAATCGTGTTCTGCGCCGAGAAGTGGTGGGCGAAGGCGAACGGCAGCCCCAGGACCCCGGCCAGCCGGGCACTGAAGCCGGAGGAGCCGAGCAGCCAGATCGGCGGGCGGCCCGCGGGACCCTGCACCGGGCCCGGGACCGCATGGATCCGGGCGTACGGGTGGCCGTCCGGGAAGTCGTCGTCCAGGAACCGGGTCAGCTCGGCGAGCTGCTGCGGGAAGTCGTCGGCGCCCTCGCCGAGCCGGTCCGTGCGGCGCAGCGCGGCGGCGGTCGCACCATCCGTGCCGGGGGCGCGCCCGAGGCCGAGGTCGATGCGGCCGGGGGCCATGGCCTCCAGTGTGCCGAACTGTTCGGCGATGACCAGCGGGGCGTGGTTGGGCAGCATGACCCCGCCGGAGCCGAGCCGGATCCGCTCGGTGCGGGCGGCGAGGTGGGCCAGGATCACGGCCGGGGACGACGAGGCGACGCCGGGCATGGAGTGGTGTTCGGCGACCCAGAGGCGGTGGTAGCCCCGGCGCTCGGCGAGCTGGGCGATGTCCACGCTGGTGCGCAGCGCCTGGGTCGCGGTGCGGCCCCGGCCGACGGTCACCAGGTCGAGCACCGACAGCGGCACGGAGGCCGTTCCCTCGGCCCTGCCCCGAATGCCGTCGCCGCGACTCTCGTCGCCTCGGTTCTCGCCGCCTCGGTTCTTGTCCACGTGAAGGCCTCTCCGGTGATGCTCGTACGTCCGGGGAAACCTAACAGGAGGATGTCTCCGCTTATTCCCGGCCGGTCACTTCCCGACCGGCGCGGGCGGCGCCTCCCGGGTGGCGAACAGCGTGCCGAGCTGGGGCGCCCAGGTGCGCCGACGGGCCAGCCGCAGAGCCTCGTGCACCGCCACCTGGTTCGCGGTGAGGACCGGTTTGGCGAGGAGTTCCTCCAGGTCACGAACGTGCGCGGCGGTGTGCACGGCGTTGTCCGGCAGCAGCACCGCCTCCGCGTCCGGTCGGTCCGCGGCAACCGCGAGCTCCTTCAACCGGTCCAGCCCGCACTCCGCGGCCGCGGCCGCGGAGGTGACGCCACCGCCCCGCACGGCGACCACCTCGACGCCCGCGGCGGCCAGGAAGTCGCCGAAGAGTCCGGCGATCTCCTCGGTGTACGGAGCGGCGACCGCGACACGCGCGGCGCCCAGCGCCCGTACCGCGTGGACGAAGGCGAGCGACGTGCTCGATGCGGGCAGCCCCGCCGCCCTGGCCAGAGCGGTGCTCTGCTGATGGGCGCCCTCCCACCCGTACACGAGACTCGCGCCGGTGCTGGCCCAGACCACCGACTCGGCACCGGCGCGCCGCAGCTCCTCGACCCCGGCGGCGAGGCGTTCGGGAGCGCCCCGCTGCCGCAGGGTCTCGGCACTGCGGTCGTCCTCGCCCGGCTCCGTGCGGTTGACGACGAGCCTGATGGTGGTGTCGAGGATGACCTCCATACGCGGGAAGTCGTCGTCCGCGAAATGGCCCGGGTAGAGGAATCCGACGGTCGTCATATTCACCCTCCTGCACTGCTGGACCGCTGTACTGCCGCTGCCCTCCCCTCTGCCCAGTATTCCTCCGACGCCCGCACCCCTGCCGACCTTGGCGTTGACGGCCGCGGACCCGGGTGCGAGCGTGGTCAATCCGTACATCTCAGACGTTGACGAGGCGACCACTCCCTGATGTCAGAGCCCACCCTCCTCGTACTGGACGCCGCCCCGCCGCCGCGCCTCGGCCGGCTGACCGGCCGGGTCCGGATCCGCTCCGTGGACGAGGCCGGCCTCGCCGCGGAGCTGCCGCACGCCGACGCCCTGCTCGTGTGGGACTTCACCTCCGACGCGGTACGCGCCGCCTGGCCCGGTGACGGACCGCGGCCCCGGTGGGTGCATACGGCCAGCGCGGGAGTGGACCGGCTGCTCTGCCCGGAGCTGGCCGGGTCCGACACCGTGCTGACCAACGCGCGGGGCATCTTCGAGCAGCCGATCGCCGAGTACGTGCTGGGCCTGGTGCTCGCGTTCGCCAAGGACGTCCCCGGCACGCTGGAGCTGCAGCGCCGGCGGCGCTGGCACCACCGCGAGTCGCAGCAGCTCGCGGGCACCCGCGCGGTCGTTGTCGGGGCCGGGCCGATCGGCCGGGAGATCACCCGGCTGCTCGACGCACTGGGCGTCCAGGTGGCACTCGTGGGGCGTACGGCGCGGCGCACCATCCATGGCGCCGACGATCTGGACCGGCTGGCGGCGCTCGCCGACTGGGTGATCTGCGCGGCGCCCCTGACGGAACGGACGCGCGGGATGTTCGACGCGCGGTTCTTCGGGCTGATGCAGCCTTCGGCCCGCTTCATCAATGTGGGGCGAGGTCCCATGGTCGTCGAGGACGATCTCGCCGACGCGCTGCGCCGACGGTGGATCGCGGGCGCGGCGCTCGACGTCTTCCAGCACGAACCGCTCGCTGCCGACAGTGAACTGTGGGACGTACCGGGGCTGATCGTCTCCCCGCACATGAGCGGCGACACCGTGGGCTGGCGGGACCGGCTGGGCGAGCAGTTCGTGGAGATGTACGAACGGTGGGCGGCCGGGGAGCCGTTGCCGAACGTGGTCGACAAGCGGCGCGGATACGTTCCCTCACCGGATGTCCCCCGAAGTCCCGAACAGCGTTGACACGTCTGCACATTGAGACACGGAGAGGTCACCCTCCGGACACCGTTCGGTCACACCGGGCCGCTTCCTGCATAGACGCACGGGATCGGGCAGGCGTTCCCCCTGTCCGAACCGTTCGTCCGTTCCAGGAGATTGCAAACCATGGCCGACTTCCCGAACCTGTCCCGCCGGGGCTTTCTCAGCCGCTCAACAGCCGTGGGCGGCCTGCTCGTCGTGCCCGGCGCGCTCACGGCGTGCAGCAAGACAGCCTCCGGCGGCACGGACGGCGCGGGGGCGCTCGACAAGCTCCGCAAGCAGGGCTTCGTCCGGGTCGCGTATGCCAACGAGGCCCCGTACGGCTATCTGGAGGGCAAGGAGCTCAAGGGTGAGGCACCCACCCTGCACCGGGAGATCTTCAAGGCGCTCGGGGTCGAGGAGCTGAGGCCCACCCTCTCCGAGTGGGACGGGCTGATTCCCGGACTGCAGGCCGGGAAGTACGACGTGGTCAGCGCGGGCATGGCGATCACCCCCGAGCGCTGCGCCAACGCCCTTTTCTCCGAGCCGGAGTTCATCTCGCCGACCGCGCTGATGGTGAAGAAGGGCAACCCGAAGAAGGTCACGGACCTGCCGTCGGCGAAGGCCGCCGGTATCACCGTCGGTGTGATGTCGGGTGCGGTGGAGGGCTCGTACGCCGAGGGCGCGGGCATCTCGAAGGAGAAGATCAAGACGCTGCAGAAGCCGCAGGACGGCGCCGACGCGGTCAGGGGCGGCAGGATCGACGCCTTCCTGCTTACCGGAATCTCGCTGCGCTGGCTCGCGAAGACCAACCCGGGCACCGAGGTCACCGAGGCGTTCCTGCCGGAGCTCGACGGGAAGAAGCAGTACAGCCCCGGCGGCGCCGTCTTCCGCAAGGGCAACGAGGACCTGCGGGACTCCTTCAACCGCGAACTGAAGAAGATCGTGTCCGACAGCTCACGCTATGTGGAGCTGCTCCAGGAGTACGGCTTCGGCGCCACCGAGCTCCCGCCGGCCACGCTGCGGACGGCGGATCTGTGCAAGGGCTGACGGGACCGGCGGGGCTGACCGCGCCGACAGGGACGGACAGCGCCGCATGAGCGACTTCTTCTCCGCCTTCTCCGACAATCTCCCCCAGCTCCGGTCGGGACTGTGGGTCACCCTTCAGGCCACGTTGCTGGGCTCGCTGCTCGCCCTGCTCCTGTCGTTCGTCCTCGGGCTGATGGCCATCAGCAGGATGCTTGCGGTGCGCGGTGTGTCCCGGGTGGTCGTAGAGTTCTTCCGCGGCACCTCCCTCTACATCCAGCTGTTCTGGCTGTACTACGCGATGCCGCCGCTGACCGGGTACGAACTGACGCCGCTGCTCTGCGGCGTCGTCGCGTTCGGCCTCAACTACGGGGCGTACGGCTCCGAGGTGGTGCGCGGCGCCATCAACTCCGTGCCGCGTGCCCAGCACGAAGCGGCCGTCGCGCTGAACCTGACACCGGTCCAGCGGATGCGGAAGGTGATCCTGCCGCAGGCCTGGGTGCAGATGATTCCGCCCTTCACCAATCTGCTGATCCAGCTGCTGAAGTGCACGCCGCTGCTGTGGCTGATCTCCGCGGCCGATCTGATGACCGTGATCCAGCAGCTGCGCGACCGTACCGGTGAGACCCTCACCGCATATCTGACCCTGCTGGCGGTCTACTTCGTCCTCGCGTACGCGCTGACCCTGCTCATGAACCTGCTCGAGCGGACCGCCAAGCGGCGGCTCGGACTGCCGACCGGCGCGGGCTCCCTGCTGCGCACCCGCTCCGCGGTGGACGCCGTGGCGACGACCGCCGGAGGTGCCCGGTGAACGGCTTCGACTGGAACGCCGCGGGCGACGTCCTGCCCCTGGTTCTGCAAGGGTTCGAGGTCACGCTGCTGGCGACGGTGCTCGGCACGCTCGTCGCGGCCGTCCTCGGGCTGGCCGTCGCGGTCGCCGGGCGGGCGCCGAGCCGGTTCGTGACGGTGCCGGTGCGGGCCGTCATGGAGTTCATCCGATCCACCCCGCTGCTGGTCCAGCTGGTGGGCGCGGCAGCTCTTTTCACCTCGGTGGAGCCGCTGACCATCGGCATCGTGGTGCTGGGTATCCACTACGCCGCCTACACCTCCGAGGTGTACCGCGCCGGGATCGACGGTGTACCGAAGGGCCAGTGGGAGGCCTGCCGGGCGCTCTCGCTGTCGCCGCGGCGGACCTGGCAGGCCGTGGTCCTGCCGCAGGCGGTACGCAAGGTGCTGCCCGCCCTCGGCAACTATGCGATCTCGATGTTCAAGGAGACCCCGTTCCTCGCCGTGATCACGGTGCAGGAAATGGTCTTCGAGGCCCGCAGGTACGGGGCCGACCACTTCGCGTACACCGAGGCATTCACACTCGCAGGACTGGTCTTCCTGGTCGCGAGCTACCCCACCTCACTGCTGATGAGAAAGCTGGAGAAGCGCCTTGGCCACTGAACCTCTCCCCCTGCAGAAGACGGCGGCCGCAGCGCCCGAGGACGCCGCGGGCACGGACGCCCTGGTCCGCTTCGACCGTGTGGTCAAGCGGTACGGCGACCACGTCGTCCTCGACGAGTTGGACTTCTCGGTGCGGCGCGGCGAGCACGTCACGCTGATCGGGCCGAGCGGCTCGGGAAAGACCACGATCCTGCGGCTCCTGATGACGCTGGAGAAGGTGAGCGACGGCGTGATCTGGGTGGACGGTGCGCCGTTGTCCCATGTCCGGACGCCGGACGGCGGCCTGAAGCCGGCGGGTGAGAAGCATCTGCGCGAGGTCCGGAAGAAGATCGGGATGGTCTTCCAGCAGTTCAATCTGTTCCCGAACATGAAGGTGCTGCAGAACATCACCGAGGCGCCGATCAGCGTGCTGGGCATGGACCGGGACGAGGCGGAGAGCCGCGCGCGCGAGCTGCTCGACCTGGTCGGGCTGACCGGGAAGATCGATGCGCATCCGTCCCAGCTCTCCGGCGGCCAGCAGCAGCGGGTGGCGATCGCCCGGGCGCTGGCGATGCGGCCGGAGATCCTGCTGCTGGACGAGGTGACGTCCGCACTCGACCCGGAGCTGGTGGCCGGCGTGCTGGACCTGCTGTCCGACATCGCCCGGACCACCGACATCACCATGCTCTGCGTGACCCACGAGATGAATTTCGCCCGTGACGTCTCGGAGACGGTGCTGATGTTCGACTCGGGGCGGGTGGTGGAGGCCGGTCCGCCGGAAAAAATCTTCACAGCTCCCGAACATGAACGTACGCGCGATTTCCTCAACGCGGTGCTGTGACCTCGCCGTCCATCGATTGTCATTGACTCTGGCATATACCAAAAGGGTGCGCCCCAGCTGACAGCGCCGGGGCGCACCAAGAACTCATCAACAGGCCCCCACCAAAAGCCTCTTGGCGGCTATCGTGGTGCAAAGGCTTGCGGTCACAACCTGGTGGGGGGAAACCGTGGCGTTGAAGCCCGAACCGACCGCACCGTTCCACTCGGTGCAGTACGCCCTTCGTGTTCTCGACACGGTCTCCAAGCACGGCACCGGTGTCACCGACACCCAGATCTCCCGGGAGACGGGACTGCCGACGGGGCACCTCGCCCCACTGCTGCTGACGCTGCGCCGAGAGGGCTATGTCGAGCAGGTGTCCGACGGCGCCTATGTGATCGGCGCCTCGCTCCTGCTGCTCGGCTCCGGCGCCGCCCGCAGGCAGGCCCTGGAGAACAAGCTCCAGCAGATCCTGGACCGGCTGCGCGATTCGGTCGGCGCCGCGGTGTACATAAGCCGGTACGTCGACGGCGAGATCCGGGTCACACAGTACGCCGACGGTCCGCACACCCCCGCGGTCAACGAGTGGGTGGACTTCCGGTCGGCCGCGCACGCCAGCGCGATCGGCAAGTGCCTGCTGACCCAGCTCGACCAGAACGGCCGCCGCGACCATCTCTCGCGCCACAAGATCGCCCGGCTCACCTCGCGGACCATCACCAGCGAGAAGGTCCTCTTCTCCAAGCTGGACAGCCAGCCGGCGACGGTCCCGGTGCTCGACCTCCAGGAGTACGCGGTGGGCACCGTCTGCGCGGCCGTGCCGCTCACGGCGGGCTCCTCGGCCGGCTGCCTGGCGCTGTCGCTGCCCATCGAGCACGCGCACCGGCTGCGCGCGGCGGCGGACACGCTGAACCGGCGGGCCGCTCCGGTCCTGCTGTCACTGGCGCTCTAGGGCTGCTGGAGGCCGCGGCCGGCGAGTTCCGAGAGCTCGGGGGCGGTGCGCCTGTTACGCCTTCAGCCTGGCGGCGACGGGCCGGTGGTCGCTGCCGGTCGCGGGGAGGGTCCAGGCGGCGGTGGGGGTGACGCCCCGGGTGAGGATGTGGTCGATACGGGCGACCGGGAACGCTGCGGGCCAGCTGAAGCCGAAGCCGGTCCCCGCCTCGTCCTGGACAGACGTCAGCCGGGAGTTCAGGGAGGCGAGGCCCCGGTCGGTGGTGGCGCCGTTGAGATCGCCCATCAGGAGGATTTTCTTCTGCCGTTCCTGGTCGACTGCATGATCGAGCGCGGTCAGGACCTGGTCGCGCCGTGCGACGGTGAAGCCGGAGGCGCCGACCCGGACGGAGGGCAGGTGCACCACGTAGACGGCGAGCGGGCCGTCCGGCCCCTGGACCCGGGCGCGCAGGGAGCGGCTCCAGCCGGGGTCGATGGTGACGCGCTCCGAGTCGGTGATCGGGTAGCGGCTCCACAGGGCAACGGTGCCGATGCGGACCGAGTGCGTGAGCCGGCGGTTCAGCACCTTCCGGTAGGCGGGCATCGCGTCATCGGTGATCTCTTCCAGGGCCACCAGGTCGGGGTCGGCGGCAAGCAGCGCCCGGGCGGTCCCGGCAGGGTCCGGGTTGGCGGCTCCGACGTTGTGGGTGACGACCGTCAGGTCCGGCTCGGCATCCGGCCGCCCGCCGAGAAACAACTGCCCGAACATCGCAGCCCACACGGCGGCGACCAGGAGCGCGGCGACGCCGGCCGGCACCGACCTGCGGAGCAGGGCGGCCGACAGCAGCGCGGGCACGGCCAGACCTGTCCAGGGCAGCAGGGTTTCGAGCAGGCTGCCCGGATTGCCCATCGAGTTGGGAACCAGCGAGTGGCCGACCAGCACGATCCCCGTCATGACCGCCAGGGCGGTCGGAACCCGGCCCTTGCGCCATCCGCGGTCACGTCCATGCCGATCTGATACGTGGTCCGGCCGGTCGTGGGCTTGTCGGTCCGGCACGGGTGCTGCCCCGGAAGCGGCCTGCTGTTCGGGCTCGGAGTCGGTGGGCGGTATCTGGGCGGGGTCGAAGAATCCGCCACCGATGTACACATCCGGGTAGGGGTCTTCGTGCAGGTCGGGCATGCCGTGTCCTTCAAAGGAGGGGGTGGGTCGGCGCGTACCGGCTCGGCGGTGCCGGCTCAGGGCGAGGCGATGGGTACCCGTCAGCCGGCGGCATTGTTCAGGGGGCCGGGGCAGGTGCCGCCCGGGCCGGTCAGCAACTCGAAGTGCCACATCTCGTTGGCGTAGACCTGGCACAGGCCATAGGCGGAGCCGTTGCGGATGAGCCAGTCGTCGGCGTCGGTGGGGCCGATGTCCACCGCTTTCCCGGACACGTGGGTCGACTTCTCCGGGGTGTTCACGAACTCCCGCGCCTTTTCCAGGCTTCCGTACTTCTCGACTCCCTCCTCCAGCAGGCGCTGCTGGTGTTCCTTGCTGCGCCAGCCCGATGTGACCGCGAATTCGATGCCGTCGTCCCGGGCATCCCGGGCCGCTTCCTGCACGGCCTTCAGCAGACGTCTGTCCAGACGGGTGACGGCCGCGTGGCGGGTGTCGAAAGGGGTGATCTCACGGTCGTCCGGCAGGGCACCGTCACCGGCAGCCTCGGCTGGGACCTCCGCGGGCGCTCCGCCGCTGTCCGGCGAATGCTCTGCCGGTGCGGTTGCCCGCGCGGCCGGTTCGCTCCGGGTCGTCACGACCCACATCGCCGACAGCGCCAGAACCAGGAGTGCGCCGATTCCTGCCGTCATCCAGCCGGGGAATCGGCGCGCCGCCGTGGTTGAGCGGTTCGCCACATGGTTGTCGCGCATCGCGGCCTCCAGGCATCTCGGACACAGCGGCGGGTGCCGCTCGGTGATGCCTTGAGTCAAGGGCGGACCGTGTTGTCGGGCCGTCTCGATTTCCCGATACGTTTTCGATAGGCCCGGACCGCTCCAATAGGGATGGCCGGATACAGGACCGGCGGCCGGTCCGACTCGCGGCGGGAATCTCGGCAGGGGCCCTCCGCAGTGCGGAAATCACTCTTCGCCACCGTTCCCTCCCAGGGGCCGTAGGCTGGACCGGAAGCCGGATATCAGCCGGTTTGAGACAGAGCGGGAGAGGCCGCATGCGGGTGCTGATTGTCGAGGACGAGCCGTATCTCGCCGAGGCCGTGCAGGCGGGTCTGAGGCTCGAAGCCATCGCCTCCGACATCGCCGGGGACGGCGACACCGCCCTGGAGCGCCTCGACGTGAACGAGTACGACGTCGTCGTACTCGACCGCGACATCCCCGGCACGCACGGCGACGACGTGTGCCGGATCATCGTGCAGCGGCGCCTCGGCTGCCGCGTGCTCATGCTGACGGCGGCGGGCCTCCTCAGCGAGAAGGTCACCGGGTTCGAGATCGGCGCCGACGACTACCTGACCAAGCCCTTCGACCTGAAAGAGCTGGTCGTACGGCTCCGCTCACTGGCCCGCCGGCCCAAGGACAGCACACCCCCGGTCCTCGAGTACGCCGGAATCCGGCTGGACCCGTTCCGGCGCGAAGTCTTCCGCGACGGGAAGTACGTCGCGCTCACCAGGAAACAGTTCGCCGTCCTGGAAGTCCTCATGGCGGCGCGGGGCGGGGTCGTCAGCGCGGAGACGCTGCTGGAGCGGGCCTGGGACGAGAACGCCGACCCGTTCACCAACGCGGTCCGCATCACCATGTCCACGCTCCGCAAACGGCTGGGCGAACCGTGGTCCATCCACACCGTGCCCGGCGTCGGATACCGGCTCGACGAACCGGCGGGGCAGGGACGGTGAACCGGCGATCAGCACCCCACCGAGCCACCACCGCGGCACCGGGGGACGACCCGGCGCGCCCCCTTCGGCCGCGGCGGCTGACCGCCCGGATGAAGCTCACCCTCACTTATGCCCTGTTCGTGGTCGTCGCGGGCGCGTTCACCCTCGCCGTCATCTACCTGGCCATGCGCTTCGTGCCCAACTACCCTTTGACCGCCGCGAACCCGCGGGACGAGAGCGGCGCCCCTTCCCGGCAGGAGATCCTTCGGACCCTGCTCGAAGCGTCCGGCCTCACGCTGCTCCTGCTGGCGCTCGTCGGGGTCGGCGGCGGCTGGTTCATCGCGGGTCGCGTCCTGCGGCCCCTGCAGGACATCACCCGAGCTGCCAGGCGGGCGGCCGACGGCTCCCTGGACCACCGCATCGGACTCACCGGCCCGCGCGACGAGTTCACCGATCTCTCCGACACCTTCGACACCATGCTCGCCCGCCTGCAGCGGTCCTTCGACGCCCAGCAGCGCTTCGCCGCCAACGCCTCGCACGAACTGCGCACCCCGCTCGCCATCAACCGCACCATGCTCGACGTCGCCACCGCCGACCCCGACGGCCAGGACTACCCCCGACTCGTGGCCCGGCTGCGCGAGACCAACCAGCGCGGCATCGAGGTCACCGACGCCCTGCTGCAGCTCTCCGCCCTCGACCACACCTCGCCCACCACCCAGCCCCTCGATCTCGCCGACACCGCCGAAGAAGCCCTCGACTTCGTCCGCGAGGAAGCCTGGGCTCGGGGCATCACCCTCTCCACCGACATCCACCCGGCCCCGGCCACCGGCGACGGCGTACTGCTCCGCCAGCTCACCCTGAACCTGCTCCACAACGCCGTGCGGCACAACCTGCCCACCGGCGGATCGCTCACCCTGACCACCGGCCCCGACCCGGCACACCCTGGCCGCGCCGTCCTGACCGTCACCAACACCGGGCCCCTCCTGCCCGACACGGTCGACCACCTCACCGAACCGTTCCTGCGTGGCAGCGGACGCCTGGCCGAGAAGGACCCCGCACGCCGCGGGCACGGCCTCGGCTTGGCCATCGTCGCGGGTGTCGTCCGCGCCCACCACGGCGATCTGACCTTGACCCCCAACCCCGGCGGCGGGCTCACCGCCCGCGTGTCGCTCCCCAGCTCTTAGGGGCTGTCCGGTCGGGCCGGATGTCCCCGCGGGCCCGTCGCGGGCACGTGTCATCAGCACCCTTCGGGACAAGGTATTATTTTCGAGTCAGCAGGCGCCGCTAGCTCAGTTGGTTAGAGCAGCTGACTCTTAATCAGCGGGTCCGGGGTTCGAGTCCCTGGCGGCGCACAGACAACGCCCAGGGCGGTTCACGTACACACGTGGGCCGCCCTGGGCGTTTTTCGCGGTCCGCCGCTCCGTACACGCGAGTCATGCAGGCGTACCGGACAACCGTCAACCATGTCGTCCTCAGTCGCCGGACGACACCAGGTGGGCGCGCCCGTGCGCCTCGTACTCGCCGAGCAGGGCGGTCAGCTCCGCGCCCCGCAGCCTTTCGTAGGGTCCGCCGGCCCCGTTCCACCAGACCGGATCGGCGATCCGGAAGCCCTCGCGGCGGAGCGCCACCCGGTGCACCTTGTTCGTCGCCGTGACCGGCATCGCCGCGACGATGCGTACGAAGCGGGGCACCATCTTCGTCCCCAGGTCCGATTGGGCCGCCAGGAACGCGGCGAATCCGCCGGGGTCGAAGGCCGCCCCCTCGCGCAGCGCCAGCGCCGCCATCACCTGGTCGCCGGCCACCGGGTCCGGCACCGCGTACACCGCGACGGCCGCCGCGTCCGACCAGCGGGCCAGGATGTTCTCGATCATCGCGGCGGCCAGGTTCTCGCTGTCGACCCGCAGCCGGTCGTCCGTCCGGCCCGCGAAGTAGAGGAAGCCGGCCGGGTCGCGGAAGAAGAGGTCCCCGGTCCAGTACCAGCCGCCGCGCACCCGGGCCGCGTCCGCCTCCGCGTTGCGCCAGTAGCCCTCGAAGGGCGTACGGCCCCGGTTGACCAATTCTCCTATCGCATCGTCCCCGTTGAGCAGCCGCCCGCGCGCGTCGAGTGCCGCCGCAGCCCGCTCCTCGCCGGTCTCCGGGTCGACGACGGCCAGATCGTCGCGGGGGGACGCCCGGCCGACAGCGCCCGGCGGGGTGTCCGGGGTCCGCTGGATCGCCGCGCCGCCCTCGGAGGATCCGTACCCCTCCACCAGCCGCACCCCGAACCGCTCCCGGAACCGGGCCGCGTCCACGGCGCCCGCCTCCGTGCCGAATCCGAGCCGCAGCGGATGGTCACGGTCGTCGGGGCGCTCGGGGGTGGCCAGCAGGTATTGCACGGCGCGGCCGACATAGGTGAAGTACGTGGCCCCGTGCGTGCGCACGTCGTCGAGAAAGCCGGAGGCCGAGAACCGGCGGCGCAGGGCGACCGCGGCGCCGCCCGCCAGCGCGGGGGCCCAGTCGGCGATCACGGCGTTGCCGTGGAACATCGGCATGCAGATGTAGTGGACGTCGTCGCACCGCACCCCGAAGTGGTCGACCAGCGACTGCCCGGCCGCCGCCAGTCGCCCCTGGGTGCAGATCGCGGCCTTGGGCGCACCGGTCGACCCCGAGGTGAAGTAGAGCAGCATCCGGGTCCCGCGCCCGACCTCCCGGAGCACCGCATCGCCCGGCTTCGCCCCGGCATATCCGGCGAGCAGCGCGGTGTACGCGTCGGTGTCGGTGACCAGCACCCGCACGCCCGGCAGATCGAGCCCGTCGAGCAGCGGCAGATGTGCGCTCTCGGTGATCAGGACCCGGCAGTCGGTGTGCAGGATGTCGCGGGCCAGCTCGGCTCCGCGGCGGGTCGGGTTGATGCCCGCGACGGCGGCCCCGGCCAGGGCCGCCGCGCTCAGCCAGAGCGGGAATTCGGGGGTGTTGTCGAGCAGTACCCCCAGGTGCGGTTCGCCGTCCGCCGACAGCAGATCCGCCAGGAGCGCGGCCCGCACGGCCGCTCCGGAGGCGACCTGGTGGTGGCTGAGGACGGTGTCCTCGTGCTTCAACCCTGGCCGGTGGTCGCCCCATTGGCGCTGTACGAGCTCCGCTACGGTGCCTGCGCTCCCCATGGCGCCGAACGGTAACTGACTATGCGTCAGAACTGAACATCGGAGCACGCATAGAACGCGTTCCCGGTGTCCGCGATGGTCCAGACACTGAGGATGATGTGCTTCCCGGTCTTCTGGGTGGGGATGGTGCCCTGCTGCGTCAGGGTCGCCGGGGGCCGCTGACCGCCGTACGGCACGGTCATGAACGGCTGCGACTCGAGCGCCGCCCTGGTGAGCGGCTTGGTGGGGTCCCAGCCGTTCTTGGTGATGTAGTACCGGAAGTCGGTCGTGGCGTGCTGGGCGGTGAACTGCCAGCGGAAGCTGAAGCCCTGACCTGCGGTGACCTTGGTGGCGGGCCAGTTGCCTCCGCGCGGGTCGTCCAGCGCGGCGAAGTTGTCGTGGCCGCCGGAGCAGATCTTGCCGTCCGCCGGGCCTGCCGCCGGGAAGCCCTTGGGAGCCTCGACGCTCTGCGGTTCCCACTGGATGGCGCCGCAGCCGGTGACGGTGCCGTTGGCACAGAGCTTCTGGCGGCTGATGGGGTTGTCGGTGTAGCCGTGGCTGCCGGCGCTGCTCGTCGCACACATCGAGACACCCGCTACCGCCAGGCCGACTATGGCCGCGCTTGCCCTTTTACGCATTGCTGTCGCTCCTCAAGAACGTGGGGGAGGTTCCATGAGCACTGCTGCGCGCGTGGTCGTGCGGTCTAGACCAAGTCTTAGATTATTGACGGAGCATGAACATGTCCAGACCAATGGGAACGGGATTCCGGTTCACCTCGGACACGGTACGGACGCGCCCTCAGGCCCCGCCCCCACCGCTGTGTCCGGTGTAGAAGGCCACCGTCAAGTCCTTGACCAGCGCCTTCCGTTCATAATCGTCGAGCTCCACGAGGCCGCGCGCGGTCAGCCGGTTGACCGTGTCGTCCACCGCGTCGACCACCGAAGTCAGCACACTGTCCCGGTGCTTGGCGTCAATGGCGGCGATCCTGCGACGCTGCATCGCGGCGGCGATCTCCGGTGCGTACTCGATGCCGGTCGGCTGCGCGGAGTACACCTCGATGCCCACCGGCTCGCACTCCGCCTTCAGCGTCCCGGTCAGCGCGTCACCGACCGCCTCCGCGTTGCGCAGCGTGTGGGCGTCCTCGTGGAACGCGTCGGCGGGCAACTGTGACAGGACCCGCGCCATCGCCGCCTCGACCTGCTCGCGCAGGTACTTCTCGTGGTCCGCCACCCCGAGCGTCGCCCGCACGGTGTCCTTGATCCGCCACACGACGAGGACGACGACACGCAGCGCCGTACCGTTCGCATCCACCGTGGGCAGCGGTTCGCTGCGCCAGTGCCGGAGCCGCACGTCGACCCGGCGGCGCCGCAGCAGCGGGCTGACCCAGACGAGCCCCGTCCTCCGCACGCTCCCCCGGTAGGCACCGAAGAGCATCGTCACCCATGCGTACCCGACGCGACCGCGAGTCAGACCGCCGAACGCGAAGAGCACCACGGTCGCCAGGGCGGCGAGCACCGCCCCTGCCCCGATGCCGATGCCGTCGTACGGACGCGAGCCGATCCCGAGCCGGGCGAGCACCCCGGCGGGCAGCGCGCCGGCCCACCACAGCACCGCCCCACCGCCGGCCGTCGCCACCAGCCCGGCGAGCGCCCCGGCCCACCCGGGCAGCGCGGGTCCCGGCTTCTCGGTCAGCCGTGGATCGCCCACCGGCGCGGGCCTGGTGGGTGCCTGCACCTGCATCCGGCGCGCGACGGGCACTCGCCGCAGGGCCGCCGCCTGCTCGCCGCCGCCGGCCCCCCGGGCGAGACCGGCAGGGAGAGCGGCTGCGTCGCGGCGCTCGAACTCGCCGGGGAAGGGGAAGCGTACGGGGGCGTAGCGGGTGTGCTCATGGGCGATGACGACGTGCCGCCGCCCGGTCCCCACGTCGTCGGGATCCGACACCGATACAGGGGCCGATGCGGATTCCTGTACGGGGACGACTTCGGCAGCCGAGGCGGGCACAGGCACCGTGAGGGGCGGTGTGCCGTGCGGCGCATCGGGGCCGGGTTCGGTTCGAGCCGGCGGCGTGCTGTCGGACCGGGCGCCCAGGAGCGGGCGGGTCGGCAGGTACGAGCCCGGGGCGAGGGCCGACGCCGAAGCCCCGGACGGAACCGAAACCGAGGCCGAGGCCGCACCGAGGGCGGGGTCCGTCGCGCCCCCCGGGACCAGGTCGAGCACGAGGTCGAGGAGGGCATCCGAGCCGGCCTCCGCCTCCGTCCCCGCACCGGAGCCGCCCCCAGCCTCCACGCCCGGAACCGATGCCGGACCGGTGCCCGGCGAGATGTCCGCACCCGCGTCCGGGCCGGCCCCGGCGCCCGAGGCGCCCTCCGTGGCGTCCACTCCGCCGCTCATCGGCTCCCGTTCCTTCCCGTCCTCCGGGGTTCCGGAGCTGCCCGATCCCGTGGATCGCATTCCCGCCTCCGTCATGTCCGTGTTCTCACGCGAAGAGTCGCCGCCAGGTCTCCGGGCCGGGGTATCCGTCGGCCTCGGCGCCCCGCCAGCCCTGGGCGCGCTGGAAGGCCTCGACGTTGCGCCGGTCCGCCTCCGTCCACCGGGGTCCGGGGCCCAACGTGTAGTACTTGCCGTATCCCTTCTTCACCAACTGTCTGCCGAGCCTGTCGACATGGCTGTTGGACCGACTCGGCCGGAAGTAGCTCCGGCCGGGGAAGGCCGGGGCCGCATGCGAACCGCTCCCCTGACTGCCGCCGCCCGCGCTTCCGCTTGTGCTCGCCGGGATGTCGCGGCCGGTCCCGTTCACCAACAGGCGCCAGGTGTGCGGACCGGGAAAGCCGTCGGCCTCCTGGCCCTTCCAGCCCTGTGCCCTCTGGAACGCCCGGGTCGCACTCCGGTCGGCGTCGCCCCAGCCCGGCCCGGGTCCGACCTTGTAGAAGTGCCTTCCGCCGCGGTCCACGAGCATCCGTCCGAGCTGGGTGATGTACGTGTTGCTGACACCCGCACCGAATTTCGTGGTGCCCGGGAACGCCGTCGCCACTCCGCTGCCGACCTTGTCGGTTCCGGTGGTCAGTCCCTTGTAGCGGTACGGAACGTATTTGCCCGAGTTGGTCCAGTAGGCCATGGGCGTCGTCTGCTTGCGCGTGTGCGCGGGAGTCTGTTCGTAGGCCGTGTAATGCGTGTGCGTGTAGTCGGTCCAGCCTCCGAAGATCGTGACGTGCGAGCCCTTCGAGGGGTCGGCCGGGTTGTGGAAGAGCAGCATGTCGCCGGGCTGCAGCTCCGAGCGCGCGATCCGGGTCCCGTACTCGGCGAGGCTGCCGGTCCACTCGTTGCGCTTCAGCTTCCAGGCCATCGACACATAGCCGGAGCAGTCCTGCCGATACCCGTCGGACCAGTACTTCGCCATGCTGTACGGGACCTTCGCGCTCACCCACTTCTTGGCCCGGTTGATGATGTCCGCCCGGGTCACCTCGTTCAGTGCCGATTTCGAACCGCCGGACGACGGAGCCCCGGCGCCGTTCAGCGGACCGGGCAGACCCTGCGGATTACCCACATCCGCGCCGGCCTGACCCGAGCCCGGATCCGCCGCCCCGTCCATCCGGGCGGACCCGGGCGCCGGCCCGGTCACCACGCTCACCGCCTCGGCGGCACCGGGCCTCAGCGGACCGGGCATGCCCTGCGGATTACCCACATCCGAATCGACCGGCCCCTGATCGACGGCATCGCCCACCTCGTCCGGATCCGTCGAGCCGGTCCTCAGCGGACCGGGCATGCCCTGCGGATTACCCACATCCGGATCGACCGGCCCCTGATCGACGGCATCACCCGTCTCGTCCGGATCCGTCGTCCCGTCCGTCGAGCCGGTCCTCAGCGGACCGGGCATGCCCTGCGGATTACCCACATCCGGATCGACCGGCCCCTGATCGCCCGCATCGCCCGGATCCTTCGTCCCGTCCGTCCGGGCGGACCCGGGCACGAGCCCGGTCACCGCGCTCACCGCCTCGGTCGCGCCGGCGCTCAGCACCACGCCGGCCGCCGTGGCCAGCACCAGCACGCGCCGTGCACCATGTGCGGCGGGGTGCCCTCCGTACCGCTTGGGCAGGGCACGAGCGGCGGCGCGCCGCTGCGCGGCGCACCCCGCACAGGTGCAGTCGATGGCGGGCACGTACTCCTCGAAGGCCGGCACAGTCATGCGAATCCCCTCGGCACTCGTCAAGATCTTTTGGCGCAGCTGCACGGGCGTCAGTGTCTCAACTCTCCCGACATATTGCATTTTGACGGATAGAACAGAAAAAACGACCATCCGACAGGCCGCGACGGGCAGGAAATGGTCAGGAGCATCCCCCCGCATCGGGTAGAGTTCTCCAGGTCAGCAGGCGCCGCTAGCTCAGTTGGTTAGAGCAGCTGACTCTTAATCAGCGGGTCCGGGGTTCGAGTCCCTGGCGGCGCACGCAGAGTCAAGGCCCCCTCACTCCACGTGAGGGGGCCTTGTTCGTATGCCATCCCCTCATCCGCGGCCACCGAGCGAGCCCCGAGCCGCCTCCCCGGAACCGAAAAGCCCCCTCGTACACCTCCGCGCACCCCCCCACAAGAGCCACCTAAATCGCTCATATGACCGGCAAGTAGCCCGTTTCGCCCTTGCGATCACGACCTGGGTCATACAGCCTGTCATGGGGTCATCAGCCGCAACCGAGCCGATGACCTCTGCAGTTGGGGGCAGTATCAGGGGGAAGTTCCGGTTTGCGCGTACCGCGGGATGGGGGTCCCGCTCGCGGACGGATGCCGAAGGGCACCGGGCGACCGGAAAGGCGCCTTCCGTGAGGGGACGGCGCCCGCCAGAGAGTTCGTCCGCCGCGATCGAGGGGGATGCGCGGCGGACGAGACGACCGACCGACCGCGCAGCCAGCATGCGCGCAGGGGGATGACCCATGACGTCGACGCCGACAGGCGCCCGGCAGAACAACGACCCTTCCCGGACCATGCAGCTGCGGACCGGGGACCGGCGCCACCCGAAGAAGGCGCTGCCCCGCTACGACTACGAGCACTACAGCCGTCTCGCCGGGCCGCTGACCCTGCCCGATCCGGGCAGACCGTACTCCGTGCAGTACCGCTCGCTGCTCTCGCAGGAACCGCACAGACTCCGCGCGGCGCTCCTGCTCGGCGCCGCACCGCTCGTCTCACTCGGCCTGTTCGCATGGCTGATGCAGCCCGAACACTGGACCCAGCGCGATCCGAACCTCAAGAACGACACACTGCTGATCCTCGACATCGTCATGCTCGTCTCGATCGGTCTGATCGAGCTCTTCCGCACCATGAACGTCCTGTCGAACGCGCACGCGACGCTGGTCGCGCGCGACCCGGTCCCGGTCGTGCCGGAGCCCGGCACCCGGGTCGCCTTCCTCACCTCCTTCGTCCCGGGCAAGGAGCCCCTGGAGATGGTGACGAAGACCCTCGAAGCGGCGGTCCGCATCAGGCACCGCGGACCGATGCACGTCTGGCTGCTCGACGAGGGCGACGACCCGGCCGTCAAGGAGGTCTGTGCCCGGCTCGGGGTGCACCACTTCTCCCGCAAGGGCGTCGCGCACTGGAACCGGGCCACGGGCGCGCATCGCGCGAAGACCAAGCACGGCAACTACAACGCCTGGCTCGACGCGCACGGCAGCGCGTACGACTTCTTCGCCTCGGTCGACACCGATCACGTGCCACTGCCCAACTACCTGGAGCGGATGCTCGGCTACTTCCGCGACCCGGACGTCGGCTTCGTCATCGGCCCGCAGGTCTACGGCAACTACGACACGTTCGTCACCAAGGCCGCCGAGTCCCAGCAGTTCCTCTTCCACGCGCTGATCCAACGCGCGGGCAACCGTTACGGTGCCCCGATGTTCGTCGGGACCAGCAACGCCGTGCGGATCTCCGCCCTGAAACAGATCGGCGGTCTGTACGACTCGATAACCGAGGACATGGCGACCGGCTTCGAGATGCACCGCGCGCGCAACCCGCACACCGGCCGGAAGTGGCGCTCGGTCTACACCCCGGACGTGCTGGCCGTCGGCGAGGGCCCGACCGCGTGGACGGACTTCTTCACCCAGCAGCTGCGCTGGTCACGGGGGACGTACGAGACGATCCTCAAGCAGTACTGGAGAGGGATCGGGACACTCCCCGTCGGCAAGCTCTTCAACTACACGATGATGATCATCTTCTATCCGATGTCCGCCCTGAACTGGATCCTGGCGGCGCTCAGTTGCGCGCTGTTCCTGGGCATGGGCGCCTCCGGCGTGCAGATCGACCCGGTCGTCTGGATGATGCTGTACGGCAACGCCTCGGCACTCCAGATCGGTCTGTACATCTGGAACCGGCGGCACAATGTGTCGCCGCACGAGCCGGAGGGCTCCGGCGGTCTGGCGGGGATGATGATGTCCGCACTCTCCGCCCCGGTCTACGCGCGGTCCCTGATGGATGCCGTGCTGCGCCGCAAGAGCTCGTTCGTGGTGACGCCCAAGGGCGACTCGTCCAGCCCCGACACGTTGTTCGGCACCTTCCGTATCCATCTCTTCTTCATGCTGGTCTTCGGCGGCTCGATCGCCACCTCCTTCGTCCTCGGCCACAGCCACCCCGCGATGCTCACCTGGGCCGCGCTGGCGCTGATGATCACGGCGGCGCCGATCTTCGGCTGGCGGTACACCGTCCGCGCGGAGAGGAAGCAGCGGCGCGACGGACCGGCCCCGCAGGACGGCGCACCCGCTGGCCGGCCGGCGCATGCCCCGCAGGGGAAGCCGCACCGGGTGTCCGACGAGCGGACCGTGCAGATCTCCCTGGGGGGACGTAACCAATGACGTACCGTCCTGGCCGCCGTACCCGCCGCATGGCGATCAGTACGGCGGTGGTGCTGGCGCTCGCGGGGGCCAACGGGCCGTGGCTGTACCGCGTCAGCAGCGAGCGCTACCACGAGTACGAGATCAACAAGCCGGCGTACAAGGCCGCCAACGGCCACTGGGGCTTCCTCGACGTTCCGTCCGGGTTCCGGATCAATACGATCCATGCCGCGCTGCTGCACACCGGCAAGGTGCTGCTCGTCGCGGGCTCCGGCAACAACCAGAAGAACTTCGACGCGAAGAGCTTCCGGTCGGTGCTGTGGGACCCGGGCACCGGCAGGTTCACGAACGTACCCACGCCCAAGGACATGTTCTGCTCCGGTCACACCCAGCTGCCGGACGGCCGGCTGCTGGTGGCCGGCGGCACGAAGCGGTACGAGAAGCTGAAGGGCGACGTCACCAAGGCGGGCGGCCTGATGATCGTCCACAACGAGGACCCGGACAAGCCGGTCACCCTGCCCGCGGGCACCCGGTTCACCGGCAAGGAGAACGGCAGGACGTTCGTCTCCAAGGATTCGGTGCTGGTCGAGAAGGCCACCAAGGTCTTCGACAGGAAGACCGGCGCGTTCCTGCGCAACGACCCCGGACTCGGCCGGATCTACGTCGAGGCCCAGAAGTCCGGTACGAGGTACGAGACGGGCACCCAGGACAACTACCGGATCTCCGGGCTCTCCGGCTCCGACACACGGAACGTGTACGGGATCGCCCAGAAGCTCGCCCTCGACAAGAAGGACTTCCAGGGCATCCGGGAGGCATTCGAGTTCGACCCGGTGGCGGAGAAGTACATCGGCGTCGATCCGATGAACGAGGCTCGCTGGTACCCGACGCTGACCACGCTGAAGGACGGCAGGGTCCTCGCCCTGTCCGGACTCGACGAGATCGGTCAGATCGTGCCCGGCAAGGACGAGATCTACGACCCCCGGACGAAGAAGTGGGCGTACACCGGCATCGTCCGGAAGTTCCCCACCTACCCCGCGGTCTTCCTGCTGGGCGACGGCCGGCTCTTCTACTCCGGCTCGAACGCCGGGTACGGTCCGGCGGACACCGGCCGCGCGCCGGGCGTCTGGGACCTTGCGACGAATACGTTCGAGGAGATCCCCGGGCTGAGCGACGCCCGCGAGATGGAGACATCGGCGACGGTACGGCTGCCACCCGCCCAGGACGAGAAGTTCATGGTCATCGGCGGGGGCGGGGTGGGTGAGTCGGACAGGTCCAGCGAGAAGTCCCGGCTCGTGGACCTGAAGGCCGCCGAGCCGAGATTCAGGGACGGCGCGGCGCTCACCGAGGGCACGCGCTACCCGAGCGCGTCGCTGCTGCCCGACGACTCGGTGCTCGTCACCGGCGGGTCGGGCGACTACCGGGGGCGCAGCGGCTCGAACGTCCTGCAGGCCCGGCTGTACGACGCGAGTACGGACACGTACCGGAGGGTGGCGGATCCCGAGGTCGGACGGAACTATCACTCGGGGTCGCTGCTGCTGCCCGACGGGCGCGTCATGATCTTCGGCTCGGACTCGTTGTACGCCGACAAGGCGAACACCCGCCCGGGCGTCTTCGAGCAGCGCATCGAGATCTACACGCCGCCCTACCTGTACCGCGGCTCACGGCCGGAGCTGACGGCCGGACCGAAAGGCATTCGACGCGGCGGTACGGGGGTGTTCACGACCGGGCGGGGATCGACGATCACGTCGGCGAAGCTGATGCGGCCGAGCGCGGTGACGCATGTGACGGACACGGACCAGCGGTCCGTGGCGCTGGGGCTGAAGCGGACGGCAGGGGGTATCGCCGTGACGGTGCCGGGGAACCGGGCGCTGGTGCCGTCGGGGTGGTACATGCTGTTCGTGGCCGACGCGAAAGGGACACCGTCGAAGGGGACGTGGGTGCGGGTCCCGTAGGGCCTCCCGTTCGGGTCATGCCGGGGGCCCGGACGGGCGCGGCCCCGTCAGGCCCGCCCGGTGGCAGGGGAGAGAACCGGCCACCGGGCACCCCCGGTACTACTTCGTGTTGCGGGCCAGCCCCAGCGCGTACTCCGGCCACCACTCCCCCGCCTTCGGGCCCCCCTTGCACGCGCCGTCCGACTCCCCCGGCCGCTTGATCCAGAGGTATGCGTCGACCAGGTCCTCACCCGTGTCCGCGGTCGGGGGTTCGCCCAGGGCCCGACCCGGTGGGTTGCACCAGTTCTCCTTGGGGTCGCCCTCGTCGTACGGGCCGTTGCCGTTGCGGCTCGTGTCGATGACGAACGGCTTGTTGCCGACCTTCTCCGAAAGCCGCTTTCCGAAGTCCGTACTGTCCGCCGTGGTCTGGAAGTTGGAGACGTTGACCGCGAAGCCGTCCGCGTCCGCGATGCCCGCCCGCCGGAGCGGCTGGAAGAGCGCGTCCGGGGTGCGCCAGCCCGCGTTGCCCGCGTCCATGTAGACGCGCGCGTGCGGCAGTTGCTTCAGCCGTTGCACGGCGCCCTTGAGCAGGTCGTACCGCTCCTCGTGGAACTCCTGCGGGGTGCAGCCGTCGATCAGGTGCAACAGTGCGTCCGGCTCCAGGATCACCGTGGTGCGACGGTCGCCGATGCCCTTCGCCACGCTCTCCAGCCAGGCACGGTACGCGTCGCCGTCCGCGGCGCCGCCCTTCGAGAACTGGCCGCAGTCGCGGTGCGGGATGTTGTAGAGGACCAGCAGCGCCTCCCGGCCGGCCTTCCGGGCCGCCTCGGTGAAGCCCTGTGCCTCCGCCTCGGGGTTGTCAGGACCGATCCACTCCCCGACCGGCTGCCGGGCGATCTTCTTGATCAGGCCGGCGTTCCTGTCGTTGCCGGCCTCGGTGTAGGCGGCGACCTGCCGGGCCGCGTTCCCGTCCGGGTTGACCCAGTAGGGGCCGCTCGCGGCGGGGCGCTCGTCACCACCGGAGGACGAGGAACATCCTGCGAGCATCAGCGTCACGGCCAGCGCCACCGCCACCGCCCCCGCACCGGACCGGCCGGTGTAATTGCCGTACATCCACTCCCCCTTGGGCACCGGACAAGACCGGGCGAATCCATCCTGACACACCCAGACCTCGAACGACGGAGAGCGACCAGTTCTGGACGTATCGTCAAATATCTGTTGGGTACCGGCCGTTGGGCGCCCTACAGTGGCGCACAGTGGCCCGCACGCCCCCTTTGCCTCCCGTGTCGGCGCCGGGCTTCTCCCGCAGCCCGCGCACCGCGGTCGAGGACCGGCCCGGTCGGCGCCCCGGGGGGAAACGGGTGGCCGGCCGGGCCAGGTGCACCCATCCACCGGACGGTCCGCTACGCGGACTTGCCCGCGGACGGCTTCTCGCCGGTCAGGTACGCCGAGACGACCACATTGGCGTTGTACTCGTGCGACGCGCGGTCGAACGTGCCGCCGCAGGTGATCAGCCGCAGCTCCGCCCGGCCGTCCTTGCGGGGCCCGTAGGCCTTGTGGGCGTCGAAGCGTTTCCGGGTGAAGACCTGGACGTCGTCGATGGTGAATTCGGCGACCGAGCCGTCCGTCCGGACGACCCGGACCTTCGCGCCGGGACGGGCCGCGCTCAGTCCGTAGAAGACGGCCGGTTTGGTCTCGGTGTCGACGTGGCCGACGAGGAGTGCTGCGCCCGCCGCGCCGGGTCGGATGCCGCTGCCGTACCAGCCGACGGTCTGCGATTTCGCGAACGGTGGCGGGTCGATCCCTCCCGCCTTGTCCAGGCCGCGGGCGACGACGGGGGCCCGGACTCCTATGGAGGGAATCTCGATGCGTTCCGGCGCCGCGCCCTTGATCGGGGCGTGCGCCGCGGGCAGCGGTACACCGTGGGGGCGCCCGACGGCCGCGATGTCACCGGTGGTCGGGGCGGAGCTGGCGCCGGAGCCGTCGGTGATGCCGCGGCCCCAGAGCCACAGTCCCAGGAGCAGAGTGGCCCAGGCCACTCCGGTGAGCAGTCGGCCGGACCCTGCCGGGCGGTTCGAGGCGGACATCTCGTTCAGTCCGCGGCCGTGCGGCGACGGCGGGCGCTGCGGAGGACTACGGTGACGGCCGCGACGGCGGCCAGGGCCAGCCCGAGCACGGCGTGCCCGGTGCCGGGGCCGTCCTGCTCGGCCGTCTGTTCGGTGAGGACGGCGGTGCCTCCGCCACCGGCGCGGACCGGGGCGATCGGGGCGAGCGGTCCGGCGCCTGCGACGACGGTGACCGTGCCGGACACCCTGGTGTCCTGGTCGCCGTCACAGGTCACCCAGATGTCGTACGCGCCGGGTGCGGCGTCTGAGCGAATCCTGGCTCGTGTGATGAGCCCGTTGCGGTCGTCGGCCGAGAAGCTCGCATCGGAGGCGAAGGCGTCGGAGATCCCTTTGGCCTCCTTGCCCTTGCAGCCGTCGACCTGCAGGTCCACCTCATCGCCGGGGGCGAGGGAGGACGGGGTCACCGAGAGGGTGGCGTGGGACTTCGAGGCCTTCTCGGAGCCGGTGCCGGAGCCCGAGCCGGTGCCGGAGCCCGAGCCGGTGCCGGAGCCGGAGTCGGCCAGTGCGGCGGGAGCGGGTATCAGGGTCGCCGCGATCACCGCGGCCCCACAGAACGTGAGGGGTATGGAACGCATCGTGAACCTCCTGATGGCAGGTTCACGCGTCCGGCGGCTTTTCGCATCCGCAGGGGTGAGGGACTGGGCCGTGCGGGTTCAGCTCCTCGGGAAACGAAAGGGTGCGGGGAAGGTACGCGGGCGGCCTTCCCCGCACGGGGCTCAGCTCACGTCGACGAGGTCGACCAGGTCGGCGATGGAGTCGACGACTGTGGAGGGCCGGAACGGGTAGCGGTCGATGTCGGCGGGGGTCGTCAGGCCGGTCAGCACCAGGAAGGTGTGCATGCCCGCCTCCAGGCCGGCGAGCACATCTGTGTCCATCCGGTCACCGATCATGGCGCTGGACTCGGAGTGGGCACCGATCGCGTTCAGCCCGGTGCGCATCATCAGCGGGTTGGGCTTGCCCGCGAAGTACGGGTCCTTGCCGGTGGCCTTGGTGATCAGCGCGGCGACGGCCCCGGTGGCGGGCAGCGGGCCCTGAGCCGACGGGCCGGTCTCGTCGGGGTTGGTGCAGATGAAGCGGGCGCCGCCGTTGATCAGCCGGATCGCCTTGGTGAGCGCCTCGAAGCTGTACGTCCGGGTCTCACCGAGGACGACGTAGTCCGGCTCCTGGTCGGTGAGGACGTAGCCGATGTCGTGCAGCGCGGTGGTGAGTCCGGCCTCGCCGATGACATACGCGGTACCGCCCGGCCGCTGGTCGTCGAGGAACTTCGCGGTGGCCAGCGCGGAGGTCCAGATGTTCTCGACCGGGACGTCGAGACCCATGCGTGCCAGCCTGGCGTGCAGGTCGCGCGCCGTGTAGATCGAATTGTTGGTGAGGACCAGGAACGGCAGCCCGGAATCCCGCAGCCGCTTGATGAAGGCGTCGGCCCCGGGGATCGGCGTCCCCTCGTGGATGAGGACTCCGTCCATGTCGGTGAGCCAGGATGTGATCGGCTTGCGCTCTGCCATGTGGGACTCCTGCCGTACGCCGTGTGCGGGGACGCCGGCGGCACCGCGTTGTGCAGCGCCGACATCGCCGATTTTAGAGGTACGGGCAGGTGGCGGGGGTCGGCGGCGGTCCCGTACCCGACCCGGACCGATCCGGACTCCCACCAGGAATGCACTCAACTCCCCGCTTTTGGCGAGGAGTTGAGCTTCAGTCCAGACCCGTTATCTTTCCGGTGCGGATCACCGGTGGCCCATATCGGCGCCAGGCCCTGTGGAGCGGGGGTTCAGCTGCCGGTGGCGGTCTTCCAGGCGCCGACGTAGTCGTCCAGGTGAGCGCCGATGTCCGACCAGTCCGGCTCGAAGACCTCCACTCCGTCCATCAGCCCGGTCAGCGCGATCGCGTTGGCATCGGTGGCCTCGACGTCCTTACGGGCGGCGAAGCCGCCGCCGACCTCGCTGACGTCCTTCTGCGCCTGCTCGGAGAGCATGAAGTCGAGCAACTTCTTGCCGTTGGCGCTGTGCGGAGCCTTGTCGACCAGTCCGGCCGCGTACGGCAGGGCGAAGGTGGTGGGCTTGGAGCCGGCCTTCGCGGGGAACCAGATGCCGAGGTTCGGCATGTCCTTGGACTGGGCGTAGTTCATCTGGACGTCACCGTTGGCGACGAGGAGTTCACCCTTGTCGACCTTGGGGGCGAGCTTGCCGGTGGAGGCGGACGGGCCGACGTTGTTGGCCTGGAGCTTCTTCAGGTACTCCATCGCCGGCTCCTTGCCGCCGAAGTCGTGCATGGCCTTGATGAGCACGGCCGTGCCGTCACCGGCGACTCCGGGGGTGGAGTACTGGATCTTCTCCTTGTACGCCCCGTCGAGGAGCTGTTCCCAGGTGGCGGGCGCGGTCTTCAGCTCCTTCTTGTTGTAGACGAACCCGAAGTAGTTGTTGACGACCGAGGTCCACTTTCCGTCGGACGCCTTGTCGGCGCCGTCGACCTGGTCGGAGCCGGCCGGTTCGTACGCCGTCAGCAGGCCTTTGGAGTCGGCCTGCTGGATGAACGGCGGAAGGGTGACGAGGACGTCGGCCTGGGTGTTGGACTTCTCGCGGACGGCGCGCTGCACCATCTCGCCGGAACCGCCCTCCACGTACTTGACCTTGATGCCGGTCTTCTTCTCGAAGTCCTTGAAGACCTTGTCGTACCAGCCGTCGCCGTTCTCGCCCTTGAGCCCGTCGGCGCTGTAGACGGTGACGACCTTCTCGTCGGAGGCGGCGGAGGAGGACCCGCCGCAGGCGGAGAGGGTGGCGGCGAGGGCGAGGCAGCCGGTGACGGCGGCTACCGGCTTGAGGAGGTTCTTGCGCATGGGTGAGGTATCTCCTGGAAGGTGAGTAAGCATCGGGGTGTCAGCGGTACGAGGCCCTGGTGCGGATGCGGGCGACTCCGAGGAGCACGAGCAGCGTCGTCCCCATGAGGACCACCGCGACCGCGGCACCGGTGAAGAGCGAGCCACGGTCGGTCGCCGCGAAGATCTGCACCGGAAGCGGAGTCCAGTCGGGCGGGTAGAGCATCATCGTGGCGCTCAACTCGCCCATGGACAGGGCGAAGCAGAGCCCTGCGGCCGCGGTGAGGGCGGGCAGCAGGAGCGGCAGTCTGATCCGCCACAGGACGTAGGACGGGCGGGCACCGAGACTGGCCGCCGCCTGTTCGTACATCGGGTCAAGACGCACTATTGCAGCCGAAACCGACTGATAGGCAAACGCCGTGACAAGAATGGTGTGCGCCAGGATCACGATCCAGCGCGTTCCGTTGAGCAGCAACGGCGGCTTGCTGAACGCGACGAGCACGGCGAGACCGACGACGACGGACGGCACGGCGACCGGCAGCATGAACAGCCCGTCCAGGAATCGGCGTCCGCGCCGTCGCAGCGAGGCGGCGGCGAGCGCGGCCCAGGAGCCGACGGTGAGGGCGAGCAGGCTGGCGCTGACGGCGGTGATCAGGCTGGTGGTGAGGGCCTGGAGCGAGTCGCCGCTGGTGGCGGCCTTGTAGTGCTCGGAGGTCGGTCCCGACGGGAAGGCGCCGGACCAGTTGGTGGTGAACGACGCGGCGACGATCACCAGCAGCGGCACCGCGAACAGCGGGACGAAGAGCAGGAAGAACACGGCCCAAGTGGCCCACTTCCCGGTACGGCTATGCACCAACACGGCGGCTCACCATCCGATACAGGCTGTAGAGGCCGACGGAGATCGCGATGTTGACGACGGCGACGACGCAGGCGGCCGGGTAGTCGGACTCCAGGATCGCCTTGCCGTAGACCAGCATCGGCAGGGTCGTGACACCTTTCGCGCCGGTGAACAGCACGATGCCGAACTCGTTGAGGCACATCACGAGGACGAGGGAGCCGCCCGCGGCGAGCGCCGGGAGCGCCTCCGGGAGGATCACCTGCCGCACGATCCGGGCCGGCTTCGCGCCCAGGGAGGACGCCACCTCCAGTTGCGCGGTGTCGAGCTGGGAGAACGCGGCGAGCAGCGGCCGCATCACGAACGGGGTGAAGTACGTGATCTCGGCGAGGAGGACACCCCACGGGGTGGTGAGGAAGTGGAAGGGCCCGTCCGCCGCCCCGGTGACATCCGTCCAGACGCCGTTGGCCATGCCGACGGTGCCGTAGATGAACAGCAGGGCGAGCGTGATCAGGAAGGACGGGAAGGAGAGGAAGACGTCGATGAACCTGGCGACCGCCCGGCCGCCGGGAAACGGCACGAAGGCGATCACCAGCGCGAGGACGAAGCCCAGCACCAGACAGCCGACCGTCGAGCCGACGGCGAGCCAGACGGTGGTGGTCAGTGCCGAGCGGAACGACGCGGAGGCGAAGACGTCGCCGTACGGGGCGAGCGAGGTGCCGCCCTCGTCCGGGCTGACGGACTGCTGAACGACGAGGGCCAGTGGGTACAGGAAGACGAGGGCGAGGACGGCGACGGGCGGGAGCGCCCAGAGGAACTTGCTGGGTCCCGTCCAACGATTGCGGACAAGACGGCTGCCGGACGCACCCGCGGACACGTCTCCGGCCACGGCGCTAGCCATGGACCCCTCCCCCGACGCCGGCGCCCGCCGGCAGCAGCACCGCGTCCTCGGCGGCGAAGTGCACGGTGACCTTGTCGCCGAGCACCGGGGTCTCGCGAAGTTCGCGCAGGTCGGCCTTGATCCGGTGGCCGTGGATGTCGACGTACAGCCGGTGGGTGGAGCCGCGCCACTGGACCTCGGCGAGAGTGCCGGTCAGCGCGTTGGGGCCGTCGCCGAGTCCGACCAGGTGGGGCCGGACGCAGAGGGTGGCGGCGACGCCGCCCGCCACCTCGCCGGTCGGCACGGCGAGTGCCTGCCCGGCGAAGTCGACGGCGCCGGTGGTGCCTGCGACGGTGACCGGCAGCAGGTTGGCGTTGCCGACGAACGACGCGGTGAACTCCGTACGCGGGCGTCGGTACAGCTCCTGCGGGGTGCCGCAGTCCTGGAGCCGCGCCTTGTCCATGACCGCGATCCGGTCGGCGAGAGTGAGCGCCTCGACCTGATCGTGCGTGACGTACAGGATGGAGACGTCCGGCAACTCCCGGTGCAGCCGCGCCAGTTCGGCAAGCATCCCGGAGCGCAGCTGGGCGTCGAGCGCGGACAGCGGTTCGTCGAGCAGGAGTACGCCCGGGCGGATGGCGAGAGCTCGGGCGATGGCGACGCGCTGCTGCTGTCCCCCGGAGAGCTCACGCGGGTAGCGCGTGGCGTACGCGGCCATGCCGACGAGTTCGAGGGCTTCGGCGACCCGCTCGGGTATCTCCGCCTTCGCGACCTTGCGGGCCTTGAGGCCGAAGGCGACGTTGTCCCGGACCCGCATGTGCGGGAACAGGGCGTACTGCTGGACGACCATGCCGATACCGCGCTTGTGCGGCGGCAGGCCGGTGACGTCCCGGTCGCCGAGCCGGATCCGCCCGGAGACGGGCTGGACGAAGCCGGCGACGGCGCGCAGGGCCGTGGTCTTGCCGGACCCGGACGGCCCGAGCAGGGCCATGACCTCGCCGGGTTCCACCGTCAGGTCGAGCCGGTCGAGGACGATGTTCCCGCCGTACGCGACGCTGACCTGGTCGAACCGGATACCGCTGCCCTGGGTGGCCCCGCCGGTCATGCTTCCGCCCGGGCGATGAGGTCCGGCAGCTCGGCGACCGAGCCGAGTACATGCGTGGCACCGTTGCGCTGCAGCTGTTCCTTGTCGTGTGCGCCGGTCAGCACGCCGGCGACGATCCCGGCGCCGGAGCGTACGCCACTGAGCATGTCGTACGAGGTGTCCCCAGCGACAACGATCTGCTGGACGCCGTCCACGGCCCCGGTGCGCAGGAACGCGGCGAGGACCATGTCCGGGTAGGGGCGGCCGCGGCCGCCCGCGTCGGCCGGGCAGAGGGTCAGGGCGACCAGGTCCTGCCAGCCGAGCGCGGCGAGGATCGCGTCCTGGGTGGTGCGGGCGAAGCCGGTGGACAGGACCACGGTCCGCCCTTCGCCCGTGAGCCGCTCGATGGCTGCGCGGGCACCCGGGACCGGCGCGATGCGGCCGCCGTCGACCAGCTCCCCGTAGGCCTCCTCGAAGGCGAGGTTGGCCTGCTGGGCCTTGCTCTCGTCGCCGAAGAGGTGCCGGAAGACGGAGATCTTGGACTCGCCCATGGTGGCGCGCACATAGGCGAGCTTCTCGGCGTGGTCGGCGGAGCCGGGCGCCACGCCGAGGCGTCGGGCCGCGGCGCCGAAGGCCTGCTCGACGAGGCCGCCGTCGGCGACGGTGGTCCCGGCCATGTCGAGGACGACGAGATTCAGCTTGTCGGTGTTGGTCAACTTCTTCACCAGCCCAGTTCGTTGGCGGTCGTTTCGGCGATGGCGGGCGAGCAGGTCATACCGCGGCCGCCCGGCCCGGTGACCAGCCAGACGCCGTCCCGCACCTGCTGGCGGTGGACGACCCGGCTGGTGTCGGTGCACTGGGCGTAGACCCCGGCCCAGCGGTGGCGGATCCTCGGCAGGGGGCGGCCGAGGAAGGACTCGACGACCCGGGTGAGGTGTTCGTACGGCTCCTCGACGACATCGAACGCGAACGGGTGCTCGTACTCGTGGGTGTCGCCGATGGTCAGTCCGCCGTCCTTGCGCTGCACCATCAGCAGCTGCATCCGGTGCTCGGCCGCGGTCGGCGCTTGGGCCTGACCGGCGTTGAGTGCGTCGAGCGCCTCGCTCCGGTACGCCGGGTAGTAGCGGAAGCTGTCGGCGTCGGCGACGGACGTGGTGAGCGCTTCGCCGAGTGGGTCGGTCTGCATCATCTGGAGGCGGACGCGGCGCACGGGCAGCTCGGGTCCGGCCAGCTCGCGGACGAGGCCACCGAGCCAGGCGCCGGTGCACAGGATGACGGCGTCGCCGGTGTGCACGTCGCCGTGGTCGTCGCGGACGGAGGCGGTACCGACGACCTCGCGGACCTCACGGCCGCCGAGGAACGTGTACCGGCCGGACGCCTCCAGCTTCTGCTTCAGTGCCAGCTGTGCCGTGCGCGGCTCGACGGCGGCGTCCTGCTCGCACCACAGGGCGGCGACGTAGTCACCGCGGAGCGCGGGGTTGATCGCGCGGGCCTCGTCGGCCGTCAGCAGCTTGTAGCCGCGGGCCGCGGCGTCGGGGCGGGCGACGGCCGCCTCGGCGACGGCGATCTCCAGCTCGGTGCGGAGCGGGGTCAGCGAACCGCAGGGCCGGAAGCCCAGGCCGGTCACCTGCTCCCCGATGCCCTCCCACAGTTCGCGGGCGCGCAGCGCGGTCTCCAGCTCTTCGCCGCCGGCCCGGCCGCTGACCCATATCTGTCCGAAATTGCGGAGCGATGCTCCGCGTGCCTCGCTCTCGCGCTCGATCTGTACGACCTCGTGGCCGCGGTTCACTGCGTGCCAGGCGTGCATGGTTCCCACCACGCCGGCTCCTACGACGATGACTCTCACGACGGCAACGCTCCTGGCGGCGCATGACTCGCACGGATCGGTATGGCAACGGGAGGGTGAACTGGGACCCAAGGTTGGCCTAGACCCGTTACATTGCCGTTATCCAAGTGAGTCGATTGCCGCGCCGTACCGCTCAGCCCTGGCGGCCCAGGTGTGCGGTGAAGGAGAACCTGTCGCCGCGGAAGAGCGTGCGCACCCGCTCCAGCGGCTGCCCGCTCGCGTCCCGCGAGATGCGGTGGAGCAGCAGCATGGGCAGGGCGGGCGGCGTACCGATCAGCAGCGCCTCGCGCGGGGTGGCGAGCACGGTCTCGATCCGCTCGTCCGCGTCGCCGAAGGTGATCCCGAGCCGGTCGTGGAGGTAGGCGTAGAAGGACGAGTCGGGGTCGAACTCCGTATCCAGGTCCGGTACGCGGGCGACGGAGACATAGGTGCTCTCCAGACCGACCCGGTCGTCGTCGGCGAGCAGCACACGCTCCAGATGCCAGACCGGTTCGCCCCGCTCGACGCCGGTCTCGGCGGCGAGTGCGGCGGGGCAGGGGAACTGCTCCAGGCCGATGAGGTGACGGCCCGGTGTCCGCCCCTGGCGGCGTACGCCCTCCGTGTAGCTCGCGAGGGAGAGCGGCTGCTCCAGCTTGGGCCCCGCGACGACGGTGCCGCGGCCCTGACGGGCGAGGCGGCCCTCCAGCAGGAGTTCACGCAGCGCCTGCCGCACGGTCTCGCGCGACACCTCGTAACGGACCGCGAGATCACGCTCGGTGGGCAGCATGCCGCCCTCACCCAACTCCTCTATGAGGGCGGAGACATGGGCCTTCACGGCGTAGTACTTGGGGATACGGCCGTGCTCCGGGATGCCGGATCGGATCGGTGCGCCAGGTGCCTGGTCGTGCAGGTAGTCCACCTGCCGATGGTGGCAGACGGACATGAACGACGGTGAACGTTTCGGGGCCCTCAGGTCAACGACGGGTGCGACGGAGCCGCCGCGCCCCTCTCACGGCGGCCACACCGCCGACCAGACAGAGCACGGCGGCGACACCCTCGGCCCAGATGACGGCCCCCGGTCCGGTCCTGGCGAGCTCGGGCCGGTCCTGCGGATCCCGGGCGGTTGACGGCACCTCTCCGGAGCCCTTGAGGCTGGGCATGTCACCGGACCCCCCGATGACACCGCCGCCGTCGGCCCGGCCCGCGTCACCGGACCCTACGGCGTCACCGCCGCCATCGACCCCGCCCGCGTCACCCGTACCCCCGATGACACCGCCGCCGTCGGCCCGGCCCGCGTCACCGGACCCCCCGACGACACCGCCGCCATCGACCCCGCCCGCGTCACCCGTACCCCCAATGACACCGCCGCCGTCGGCCCGGCCCGCGTCACCGGACCCCCCGACGACACCGCCACCATCGACTCCACCGGTGTCGCCGATTCCCGGAGTGGCGCTGTCGAGGGGCGGTTCGGGCAACACATCCCCCTCTCGGCTGATGCCGCCGACATCACCCGTACCTCCCGTGTCTTCGTCACCGGTGTCGCCACCACTGGTGTCGTCCTCGACCACGTCGAAGACGTAGTCGTCGGACTCACCGACCCAGTCCCCGTCGTCACCCGCCGGCGTCTTCTTGGCACCGTCGGCAGTCGCGGCCTGCTTCCGCTGCACGATCGCGGCCTTGGCGGTGATCCGATTGGGTCCTGTGTCGGAGGTGAACGCCATCCGGACCTGGACGGTGACGGTGCGCCCCGCAGGGATGGTGAAGCCGCCGAACGTGTCGGCGCCGTCGCCGCCGAAGACGCCGATGTGCTCGTCGCGGTCGGTCGTCTCCCAGGTGACGCGATGCGGGACGTCGGGGAGGTCCGGGTCCGAGAACTCCAGCTGGATCTGCTCGGAGGTCAGCTTCTCGTCCTCGTCGGTGAGGACCAGAACCGGATGGATGGAGCCACAGGGCTTCGAGGTCGTATTGGTCAGATCCAGGAACCAGGTGCCGTATCCCCCGCCGGACGCATACGTCTCCTGGCCACCGCGGATCCGGGTCGTGATCGGGAAGTCTTCCGCCGTCGGGTCACCACAGGCGGGTTGCTGGTCGGCGGTGGCGGCAACGGGCACCGCGGCGGCGTCGGCGGATGCGGCGGACGCGCCGCCGAGCACGACGGACGCCGCGGCCAGTCCGAGGGCAATTCCGCGGCGCGGCCGGGGAGGGGGAGGCGTGGGAGGCATTGGGGGGGACACCCTTTGCTGCTCGCGAAACGGCCGGATCGCCCCGTACCCGGAGTTCACCGGTTTCGGAGGGGCTCACAAAATGGGCGCCCCTCATGGGCGGCGACGCTGCCACGCACGCGCGACCCGGCACACCCCGACATGCGGGAGAGTCGCCCGGTCGGGCGACCCGAACCGCTCGAACGGCCCTACGCTCCGGCGCCGCCGAGTCGCCCGAACAGCGGGGCGAGGACGAGCTGGGCGGCCCCCTCGGCGACCGGCCGGTCCCCGCCCGCGGTCATGACGAGCGGCACGGCCGCACCGATGCCGTCACGCCGGACGCGCTCACCGATCACGGCCCGGACCCCTCGGACGTACGCATCGGGGTCGGCGTCGACGGTACGGCCGCCCAGCACCACCCGGTCGATGTCGAGCAGCCCGACCAGGTTGGCGGCGCCGGTCCCGAGCACCCGCGCGGCCTCTGCGGCATCGCCGCCCGAGACGGCGGCGAGGCAGAGCGCCTCGATACAGCCGCGACCGCCGCAGCTGCACAGGGGCCCGTCCAGCAGCACGGTCTGATGCCCGAACTCACCGGCCCCGGTCCTGGCCCCGCGATGCACGGCCCCACCGAGCACGAGCCCGGCACCGAGCCCGGTCCCGAGATGGAGATACGCGAAGTCCCCCGGCCCGTCGGCCCGCAGGGCGAGCCCGAGAGCGGCGGCATTGGTGTCCTTGTCGACGACGACGGGCAACCCGGTGCGAGCGGTGAGAGCCTCCCGGAGCGGAAACCCGTCCCACTGCGGGAACCCGGTGACGCGATGCAGCACACCCCCCCGGTGATCAAGCGGCCCGGGCACGGCGACACCCAGCCCGAGCACGGTGGACGGCGGAGCCACGGGGGAGGCTGCGTGCGGCCCGGAGCCGGTTCCGTCGGCGACGGTGGGCCCGGAGCTTTCCGGCCCTGCTTCCGCGGCCTCGCCCGAGTCCGGCCCGCCGGGCCCACCCATCACCAGGCCCACCTCCCGGGCCGCAGCGGCGACCACCTCGCCCGCCGGCGCGCCGAAATCCAGCGGCGTCCTGCGGCTCGCCACGACCGTGCCCGCGAGGTCGACCAGGACCACCGTCAGTTCGTCGCGGTCCAGGTGCAGCCCCACCGCGTGTCCCGCGTCCGGAACCAGGCGCAGCACCGTGCGTGGCTTGCCGCCCGTGGAGGCACGGTGGCCCGCCTCCGCCGCCAGGCCCTCCGCCCGCAGCCGGGCGGTGATCTTGCTGACGGCCTGCGGGGTGAGCCCCGTCCGTTCCGCCAGCTCCAGCCGGCTGATCCCCCGCTCGCCCGCGACACGCAGCAGGTCCAGCACGAGCGCCGCGTTGTGGCTGCGCAGTGTCGGTAGGTTCGCTCCGGTGTTACTCATGTTCACTGCCCCATTGTCTCCTTCGCTTGCACTTTGGCAACAGCGTTGCTTAAGTGGATTGCATGACTGGCATCACGACACCCCGGACGCCCGGCTCCCCCCTCCGCGTCGGACTCGTCGGCTACGGCCTGGCGGGTTCCGTCTTCCACGCCCCGCTGATCGCCGCGACCGAGGGACTGGCCCTCGACACGGTCGTCACGTCGAACGAGGAGCGTCGGGCCCAGGCCCGTGCCGAGTTCCCCGACGTCCGGTTCGCCGCGTCGCCCGAGGAGCTGTGGGCGCGCGCCGACGAGCTGGACCTGATCGTGATCGCCTCCCCCAACAAGACCCACGTCCCGATCGCGACCGCCGCGCTCGAAGCCGGTCTGCCGGTCGTCGTGGACAAGCCGATCGCCGGCACAGCCGCCGAGGCGCGCGAGCTCGCCGCGCTGGCGCAGGAGCGCGGGCTGCTGCTGTCCGTCTTCCAGAACCGCCGCTGGGACAACGATTTCCTGACGCTCTCCCAGCTGGTCGCGGACGGCGAGCTCGGTGACGTACAGCGTTTCGAGTCCCGTTTCGAGCGGTGGCGCCCGCAGCTCAAGGGCGGCTGGCGCGAGTCGGGCGACCCGGAGGAGATCGGCGGGCTGCTGTACGACCTGGGCAGCCACGTCGTCGACCAGGCGCTCGTGCTGTTCGGCCCGGCGGTGCGGGTGTACGCGGAGTCCGACGTACGCCGCCCCGGCGCCGTCACCGACGACGACACGTTCATCGCGATCACCCATGCGAACGGGGTCCGCTCGCATCTGTACGTCAGCGCCACCACCGCCCAGCTCGGGCCGCGCTTCCGCGTGCTCGGTTCGCGGGCCGGTTACGTGAAGTACGGTCTCGACCCGCAGGAGGCCGCCCTGCGTGAGGGCCACCGCCCGTCCGCCGCCGCTTCGGGCTGGGGCGAGGAGCCCGAGACCCTGTGGGGCCGGACCGGTTCGGGCGAGTCGCCGCTGACCGGTGGCGGCACCCCGGTCCGCACCCTGCCGGGCGACTACCCGGCGTACTACGCGGCGGTCGCTGACGCGGTGCGCGGAAAGGGCGAGAATCCGGTGACGGCGCTGCAGGCCGCCGCGGCCCTGGACGTCCTGGAGGCCGCCCGCCGCTCGGCCCGCGAGGGCGTCACCGTCACCCTGTCCACCGCTTCCGAGGAGCAGTCCGTATGAACCCCACCGCTCCGACCATCTCCGAGCTCATCGCGCAGGAGCGCCGGCTGACGCTGCCACATTTCAGTTACGACGACGCGTACGCACTCGGCGGGCTGCTCGTCTCCATGGCCCGGGAGCGCCACGCGCCGGTTGCGATCGACATCCGGCGCGGTGCCCAGCAGCTGTTCCATGCCGCGCTGCCCGGTTCGAGCGCGGACAACGACGCGTGGATCGACCGCAAGCGCAAGGTCGTCGAGCGGTACGGCGAGAGCTCGTACCTGGTCGGGACCCGGTTCCGGGCGAAGGGGACGACGTTCGAGGACTCCTCGCGGCTGGACCTGGACACGTACGCCGCGCACGGCGGTTCGTTCCCGATCGCGGTCGAGGGCGCGGGCGTGATCGGCACGGTCACGGTGTCCGGGCTGCCGCAGGCGGAGGACCACGCACTGGTCGTCGAGGCACTGGAACAGTTCGCCACCACGATCTCCGGCTGAGACGACGGAAACGACGGAGGGGTGGCTCGCCGCATCAGCGGCCCGCCACCCCTCCGACCTTTACGCAACGGCTACGCGTCCTTCAGCTCCTGCCGCTGCCGCCCGAGGCCCTCGATCTCCAGCTCGACGACGTCCCCCGCCCGCAGATACGGCTTGGGATCCGGCTGCCCCAGGGCCACGCCGGCCGGTGTACCGGTGTTGATGACATCACCCGGGTACAGCGTCATGAACTGGCTGAGGTAGCGGACCACCTCGCCCACCGGGAAGATCTGGTCGGCGGTCGTGCCGTTCTGCTTCAGCTCGCCGTTGACCCAGAGCTTCAGCGGCAGCGCCTGCGGGTCGGAGACCTCGTCGGCCGTCACGAGCCACGGCCCCAGCGGGTTGAACGTCTCGCAGTTCTTGCCCTTGTCCCAGGTGCCGCCGCGCTCGATCTGGAACTCGCGCTCGGAGACGTCGTGCGCGACCGCGTACCCGGCGACATGGCCGAGCGCTTCCTCCGCGGAGTCCAGATAACGGGCGGTGCGGCCGATGACCACGGCGAGCTCGACCTCCCAGTCGGTCTTGACGCTGCCGCGCGGCACCAGCACCGTGTCCTCGGGCCCGACGACGGTGTCCGGCGCCTTGAAGAAGAGGATCGGCTCGGCCGGAATCGCCGCGCCGGTCTCGGTGGCATGGTCGTGGTAGTTCAGCCCGATGCACACGATCTTGCCGATGCGGGCGAGCGGCGGCCCGACCCGCAGCCCCTCGGCGTCGAGTGCGGGCAGCTCGCCGGGCGCGGCAGCGGCGGCCCGTACCCGCGCCAGCGCGGACTCGTCGGCGAGCAGGGCGCTGTCGATGTCGGTGACGATTCCCGACAGGTCACGCAGGGTTCCGTCCTGGTCCAGCAGCGCCGGTCGTTCCGCACCTGCCGTACCCACGCGAAGCAGCTTCACGGTCTTTCTCCCCTTGGTCGAGATCGGGCCCGTCGGATGGGTGGCGGCCATCGCAGGCTTGGCCGATCCTCCAAGACATCGGATCACTCCGCAAGACCCTGTTCACACACTGGACCGGCGCACTCGCCCCGCCGGTTACGCCACGGTGGCCATGGCGGCGCCGGCGGCCGGCATGTCGCGGTAGAGAGCGGCGCGCTCGATCGCGGTCCAGGTGGTGCTCGTGACGATGTAGAGCGCGGCGGCGAGCGGCACGTACGCCACCGAGACGAGCGTGAAGAAGGACATCAGCGGCATCAGCTTCGTCATCGCGCCCATGCCCGGCACGGGCTGCCCGTCGGGACCGGTGGCGGGGGTGGCGGGGGCGGCCGCGAGCTGGCGCTTCGTACGGCGGTAGTTGAACGTCGCGACCACGGCGACGATCACGAAGAGGCCGAGATAGACGACGCCCTGGGTGCCGAACGGTCCGCCGGCCGCGAGCGCGTCGTGCCAGCGCTCGCCGAGCGGGGCGCCGAAGAGGTCGTGGCCGAGCAGCTCGTTGGGGTCGCCACCGATCTTCTGGCTGGAGAAGAGGTGGTACAGCAGGAAGAAGGCGGGCATCTGCAGGAGGCTGGGCAGGCAGCCGGACAGCGGCGAGACCTTCTCCTCCTTGTGCAGCTCCATGAGCGCCTTCTGCATGCGCTCGGGGTTCTTGGCGTGTTTCTTGCGCAACTCGGCGATCTGCGGCTGGAGCTTGGTGCGGGCCTTCTGCCCACGCGCCGCGGCCCGCGAGAGGGGGTGCACGGCGAGTCGCACGAGCGCGGTGAAGAGGACGATCGCGGCGGCGGTGGCCGCGCCCTGGAAGAGCGGGTGCAGCAGATCGGCGAAGGAGCCGACCAGGGCGGCGAAAGCGGACATGAACGTGGACATGGATGAGCCCTCCGGGGGTCTCGTCGTGCCGGGAGAAGAGCGATCTGGCTCGGCATGACGACCCGCGCGGGGCACGCCTGAGCACACGTACTCGTGCTCGGGCGGAGAAGCTGCGAAGTCCCTACGCGGCCGTCAGGAGGGCACGGCCGGGGGCTCGGGGCCGCCTGCGGCCCTTGGCGTCGGGATCGCGCTGCGGCAGGAACGCGGTGCGTTTCTCGCGGTCGCGCATGGCTGTACGGACCCGGGTGCGGGGCACCGGGGCGGCGCAGCGGGCGCTGATGACCGAACAGGCGACGAGCGCGGAACCGGCGGCGGCGGTGGCGGCGAGCGCGACCGCCGCGGAGAGACTGCCGCTCTCGGCGAGGAGGACCTCGGTGAGCAGGAAGAGCAGGATTCCGACGGGCCGGGGCAGGCGGGTGATGCCACCGCGCAGGCGGTTGCCGATGCTGCTGCTCATCGATCCCTCCCCCGCTCGGTCCGGTGGGCTCGCTCGTTCGGCCCTCCAGTCGTTATACACGATGGCCCGGGGAGTCGGCCGATGTCGGACGGCGTCGGTCGTCGGCGGCCGGAGGAGCCGGCGCGGCGCGAGCCGGGCACGGCCGCGCTCACGCCGGGCCTACGCCGCACCACTGCAGTCGGTCGGGCTGTCGCTGGTGACGGCGGTCGGTGTCAGGCTCCTGCGGAACCGGCGCCCGCGACGGTAACGGCCTCACTCCCCGTCGTGGGGGAGGCCGCCAGAGCCGGCTCCCCGATCTCGTCCCGCGCGAGCACCTCGCTGTCCGGCCGCTCGTCGTGCTCGCGCGGACCCGCGTACGTCACCGCGAGTGCGACGACGAGGTTGGCGGCGAGCGCGACGATGCCCGCGTTCACACCCCACACCGGATCGTTCTCGGTGAACACGAACCCGCAGACCGTTCCCACCCCGACGGCCAGCCCGGCCAGCGCCCCGAGCAGCGTCAGCCGCCGCCACATCAGCCCCAGCAGCACCATGGGGAGCAGCTGCGCCATCCCCTCGTACGAGATGAGGGAGAGCCGCACCAGCGTGTTCGGCGCCGTGTAGGTGAGCACGAGCGCGATCACGCCCGCGGCCACGACGACGGTCTGGGCGGCGCCCTTCTGCCGGTGCTGCCAGCGCGGTACGAGCGAGAGCACGCTGCGCCCCCACATCGTGCCGATGACCAGCATGAAGACCGCCATGGGCACGATCGAGGACAGCGCGGCGGCCACCCCGATGACGCCGACCGCCCAGGCGGGCAGCGAGTCCACGACGAGCTTGAAGAGCGCGAGGTTGGACTCGGCGCCGACGAGCCCCGGCACGACGAAGAGGGCGGCCATGCCGAGCAGCATCGGGACGAAGAGCAGCACGTTGTAGGCGGGCAGCCACATCGCGTTGCGGCGCAGCACGTCGGCGTTCTTCGCGCCGAGGTAGCCGGCGACGGTGGTCGGGAAGATCACCACGGTGAGGGAGTTGAGGAACGAGGTGGTGATGAACCATGCCTTCCCGAGCCCGCTGTCGCCGTGCCCGGGGAAGGTCAGCCACTCGCTCTTCTCGGTGACGAGCCGGTCGAGGAAGGGCCCGTATCCGTCGAAGTAGTGCAGCGGTACGTAGAGGACGAGAAACCCGAGAGTGGCGATCACCAGCACGTCCTTGAGGACGGACACCCAGGCGCTGCCGCGCAGCCCGCTGACCACGACGAAACCCGTGGTGACGGCGAAGGCTATGAAGTACGCCCAGTTCAGGCTGATGGCACCGTACGAGATGGTGGAGACGACGACGCCCATGCCGGTGATCTGCAGCTGGATGTACGGCAGCAGGAACACGGTCGCGAGGACGGCGACGAGGGCGCCGAGCCAGGGCCGCCCGAAGCGGTGCGCCACCATGTCGGTGATCCCGACGAGCCCGTGCCGACGCGCGTACGCCCAGAGCATCGGGCCGACCACGTATCCGACGGCGTACCCGCAGGACATGTAGGCCACCACGTAGAGCACCGGCGCCCCGTAGTTGTAGCCCCATCCGGCAGCCCCCAGATAACTGAAGCTGGTGTATCCCTCGCCGGCCATCAGCACCCAGATGAAAACGGCCCCGAGACTGCGTCCGCCGACGGACCACTCGGCGAGCCCGCCCCTGCCACCGCTCCCCCGCCCCCGCACGGCGAGCAGCCCGAGCACCACGGTGACCACCATGAAGGCCCCGAAGACCGAGGTCGCCACCGCGGCGTTCATCGGCGGTCCCCCCGTCGGGTCAGCCATACGGCGACGGGTGTGAGCAGCGTCGCCCCGAGCAGCCACACGAAGAGGAACGGCAGTCCGAGTACGACGGGATCGACCCGGTTCACGAACGGCAGCGCTCCCAGGTAGAGCACGTAGGGAACCAGCAACCACAACAACTGCGGACGACGTCTGAACACGTAAGGGAACCTTAGTCCGGTAATGGCACCGCTGTTCCGCGAGGGCACTACCGCGCCCTGGCTCCCGTCAGCCTCCCCCACACGACGAGCCGGTACCGGGAGGTGAACTCGGGTGTGCACGTGGTCAGCGTCACGTAGGCACCGGGCTCGCTGTACCCGACGTGAGGCCGCACATTGCTGCGCGGAACGGCGGCGATCACCCCGCTGTCCCGCGGAGACGTCCGGGACAGCGTCCTGTCGACGACGTACGTGTACACCCGCTCCCGGGTCTCGACGGTGATCCGGTCGCCCCGGCGCAGCCGGTTGATGTACCGGAACGGTTCGCCGTGCGTGTTGCGGTGCCCGGCGAGCGCGAAGTTCCCCACGCCGCCGGGCTGCGCGGTGCGCGGGTAGTGCCCGACGTACCCCTTGTCGAGGACGCCGCTCTTGCTGATGCCCTGCGCGACCGGCGCGGCGAGCCCGAGGCGCGGGATGCGGATGACGGCGTACGCCTGATCCCAGCGAGGCGCGCGCGCCGCAGCCGTCGTACGCCCGCTCCCGCCGCCACCGGTCCGCGACACCGGGGCCGAGCCGTCGTCCCCGCCCCCACTGTCCGAGGGCCCCACCTGCTGTCCGCCCCCGTCCGTGCCCCGGCCCCACTCCTGCTCCAGGGCCCGCACCTGGTGCTCGGCTCCCGCCCTGGCCTGCCGATTGGTCCACCACAGCTGATGGACGACGAGAAGCAGCAGCACGACACCCAGGGTCATGACCGCCTCGGCGCCCGTCCACAGCCCACGCGCGGCGACGCGTCGCCCCCGCGGGTTCCGCTGCACCGCGACCGGTATCCGCTCCCTCACGGCCCGCACCATAGGGGCACGACCCGTAACTCACCAGGGCCGGAACAACCCTCCGCCCAGTAGCCGTACAGCAGTACGGTGTGGTTCATGCGCCCCGACACGCCTGCTGACCACATCGCCGAAGCCGAGCGCCTGCTGCGCACCGCGGCGCAGTACCCCGACGACCGGGAGCCGATGCTCCTGCGCGCCGCAGCCCACCTGGAACTCGCCGACCAGCGCCCCCGCGCCGCCACCCTCTACGACGAACTGCTCGCCGCGCATCCCGCCGACCCGTCCCTGATCAAAGCCCTCAAGGCGGCGAACCTCTGGGAGTACGGTCACGAGGCCGAGGCCCGCGCGATCATCGACGGCCTCCGCGCGGCGGGACCGCTCGAAGCGGCCCCCTGGAGGATCGCGGCCGAGACCCTCGAATCGCACGACGAGCTGGAGTCGGCGCACGACTTCTTCTCGACCGCGCTGACCCTGCTCCTGGCTCCGGGCGAGGAAGTCCCGTACGCCACCCAGTCCCTGCTGTTCGGCCGCCACCGCGTACGACGCCTGATGGGACTCGGCCACGACGCCTGGGACGAGCTCGCCGACACCCTCCACAGCGCCAAGGTCCCGCTCGACGAGCTCCACGACCCGAAGCGCCTGTGGTCGCTGGGCTCGTCCGACCCGGGCGAGCTCCAGGCCGAGATCGCCCGCCTCCGCGCGGAACTGGGCACCTATCGCACGGCTCTGTCCCGCCCGTTCCCGGTGGCGGTCCTGCACTGGACGGCGGCGGAACTCGACGAGCTCCTGACCGCGTACCCGGCCCTGCGCACCGAGTACCCGTCCCACCCCGAGCACCTGACCCGCCTGGAAGCCTCTCTCCGCGACCTGTATGCGGCAGGGACCCCGAACCTCGGCATCGTCACCGGCACGGTCCCGTCGTACGAGGCGTTCGCCGCCTCGGAGGCCGCGTCGCCGTCCGACCCGAACCTCCTCCCCCAGTACGCCACCACCCTCGCGTCCCGCGGCCGCGCGGTCCCGTGGCCGCCGGCCCGGAGCGCGGCGTGCTGGTGCGGGTCGGGGCGGACGTATCGGGAGTGCCACGGGGCGGCGTAGCTAGCCCCGCGCCCTTCACCTCGGGACCACGACGGAATCAGGAAAGTGCAACCACATTCTATTGCTTCACGAAGGGCTGCAGAGTGACCTTATTTGATCCACCAGGGCCCGTGGGAGGGGTCTGTGACGATCCCGAAATCATGCTGGTCAGGCAGCACCTCTTGAAACTTTCCCCCGACGGGAAGCGTTACGCGCGTGTGCTACGCGAAACAATTGACCAGCTACTCAACGGCGAAGCCACCGGAAGGTATGACTGGAACACCCTATTCAAGACCGAGAAGACACACGCTGGCACGCTGGTCGAGATTAATCTGCAACGCGAGTTCAAATTTGGTGACGGAATTACCATGGACTACCACATCGAAGGTATCGATGTGGACTGCAAGTACTCGCAACAGTTTGGCGGCTGGATGATCCCGCCCGAGGCTATTGGTCATCTTTGCCTGCTCATCTGGGCGGATGATAATAAGAGCCGCTGGAGCGCAGGCATTCTCCGCATACAGCGCGAATGGCTCAACGGTGGCAGCAACCGGGATATGAAGCTCACGGTTAAAGCGGAGCACCGCAACAAGATCACTTGGCTCTGGCGTGACGCCGAACTACCTGAGAATCTACTGCTGCGCATGCCCGCTTCAGACCTGGAGGCAATCTTCGCCTCCCCGTCGGGACAGGCGCGACTCAATGAACTGTTCCGCCGCGCCCAAATGCGCCGGATCAGTCGCAATGTCGTTCGGACCGTAGCGCAGCAGAAAGACTACATGAAACGCGTACGCGGCAACGGTGGTTCTCGATCTGCACTTCGGAGCGAAGGAATCCTGATCATGGGAGACTCCGCCAGTCACAGGGACATCGCAAAGAGGCTGAACCTCCCGATGCCGCAAGACGGAGAGTTTGTCAGCGCACGCGTCGCCCTAGCCGGCCCCCAGCATGAGTCCAGGCCTCAGGTCGTTCTCGACAGCGAGCGCTGGGCTTTGGCAAACTGCGATGACCCGTCCGCCCCCGCCCCTCTCCTGCCCAGTCGCAGCACCACACCGTAAACGGGACTGCCAATACGCCCGACGCCTCTACCCGCTGGAGGATACGCAGTCCAAATGGGCAAGCAGCGCCCGAACATCAGCCATGTCCATGCCTGCAGCGGCGGGTTCTTCCTCTTGGAGATCACCAAGCTGCCGCACTGATGGATCGTCCAAAATACGGCCCATGAATTCAAGTTTCGATTCCAGGCGGAGGGCTACGATCTCATCCACCGTCCCACGAGCTGCAAGGACGGTGACCCTAGTCTCGGTGCCTGGAGCAAGTCCCAGACGATGGATACGGTCAAGACTCTGCAGGAAGCGTCCCGCCATGAAGTCGCGGTCCACATAGAGGGCATCATGGCAGACCTGGTGGAGGCTGATTCCCTCACCAAGCGTTGCTGGATTAGAAATGAGAACCATGCAACTCGGATCCTCGCGAAAGCGCTGAATCTGCTCCTCCCGATCGAGGGTTCCCCCATGAATCGTCGCAGGGTCGTAGGGGGCAAGCAACTTTTCCAACGTTGTCAGACTGCGTACGAAAGTCGACCATACCAAGGTCTTGCGTCCCGCCCTCGCGTTATCGGCAACGATTTTCACGGCTTCCTGGTACTTGGGAGACAATTCATGTCGAGGAAGGTTCTTGAGAAGCGTGTGCAACGAGTCATCCGGCGACGACTCAAGTGGCGGAACCTGGTAGGACAGCGGCTCGTGGCGAGTCGTCCCCTCCGCAAGAAGCGCCGGACTGGTGGCCGCCATGAGCATCCGCAGCATGGCCTTCCCAAGGGAATCAAGGTCCCCCCGTCGAGATGAGGGGTTGCCTTTCAATGCCTCGTAGATCTCGCGGTGGAGGGGCGGCAGATCCACGTATCGGATCTTCGGCTCAAACGGCGGCAATCCGAGCTCGTGCTTCGTCGTTCGCGTGAACAGGGGGCGGAGCACCGAGCTTGCGTAGGCCAGGTCACCCCCGCCCACAGCGTCCGTCACCACACGCTTCCCGTGCCCGGGCCATACGAAGGAGAGGAGGTTCTCCAGATCCCGGGCTCCATTTGGCGCGGGCGTGCCCGTCAAAATCAGCCGTCGCTCAGCCAAGGGGCCCAGTGCCAGGCAAGCTGAACCATAGGTGCCACTTGCGCCGAGCTTCATTCGGTGCGCCTCGTCGAGAATCACCATTGAAGGGGCAGACCTCAGCCACGATGCAAGCCCGGCAACCGAGCGGCCGAGGCGCTCATAGTTCACTATCAACAGCTCAGCCCCCGGATCGGGAACACTCGCCATGACCGTGGTGCGAAGGGGCGCCTTGAAACAAGCCGTGCTCTCGTACTGCCAGGATTCATAGGCCGACTTCGGCCCGACGATCAGCAGGCGCTGGACGTCACCGCGCTCTCTCATGGCTGCGAACACAGCGAGCGCAACACGCGTCTTGCCGGCACCGGGAACGCTGAAGTTCGCTCCGTGCCTCAGCGACAGCAGTCGTGCGATGTCCCGCCTCTGGAATGCAGTCAGGTCGGCGATCCAGTCCGGGCCAAGTAGAACGTCGAGGTCGTCGGGAGCAACAGCATTTCCTGTCTCTCCACCATCCCCGTGGAGGCTGCTCTCAGCGGCCGCCGCATCGTCAAGAACACCATTCACGAGCTTGGCGAGGGCGTCTTCCCACTCCACACCATCGTGCAGCCATGTCGCGAGCTCGCTCAGACCGACAAGGAAATCGTCGAGCTCGACCTCTGCTACGAGGGGGCCTCGCTGGCCGCCCCCCGCGCTGCGGGCCGCCAGCGCGGCGCAGTCGCTCGGGAGCCCA
>NZ_JBHVEE010000039.1:0-71480 GCF_042802415.1 Streptomyces sp. NPDC057486
GGGAAGTTCCGGGGCGGGCGGCTTCCTTGGGTCCGGGGGCGCGGGCCACGGTGTCCTGACAGCGTTCTCCGCCGTGAACCCGGCCCTGCCCGACGCGCCCTCGCCGCTGACCCGGCACTGCCGCCGACAGAAGCTCGGCCGACGGTCCAGCCCGTGTCAGGTGCGGGGATTCAGTACGGGCTTCTCGGGCAGCCCGCCGTTGTTCTCGCACTGCGGCTTCTTCGCCAGGGCAAGGGACGCAGGATGCAGAATCGTCGGACTGGCCGCCAGGTGACCGTGACCGGTGGGGTGGATGCGCGCGTCGGCGGAGGCGAAGCCGGTGGTCGAACCTCCTGTCGCCTCAGCCCTCCACCGTTCCCACCACCCGTGCCCGCTCAAGACTCGCGAGTACCGCGTCGACCGTCTGCTCCACAGTCTGCCCGGTCGTGTCCAGCCAGAGCCCGATCCGCGGCGTCTCCTCACGCAGCACCCGGTCCAGCGACTCGACCGTCCACCCGGCCCCGTAACCGCTCTTGCTCCGCCCCGCCTCCCGCTCGGCAACAGCCTGCGGCTCGGGGGCGAGCACGACGACGTACAGCGGCCGGGTCCGCACGAGTTCGACGTAAGCGGCCAACTCCTCCCCCAGCACCACGTCCTGCACCACGGCGGTCCAGCCTTCGCCCGCGTACACGTCGGCCGTCATCGCCGACAACCGGTACCGGAGCCGGAGTTGCGCGGCAGCCTCCTCGTACGCCCCCGGCACCATCTCGGCACGCCCGGACACCACCATCCGCCGGAAGACGTCCCCGCGCACATGCACCGCCCGCGGCATCCGCTCGGCAAGGGCCTGAGCAACAGTGGACTTCCCGGAGGCCATCACGCCGGTGAGGAGGACGACGGCGGGACCGGGATCAGCCACTCGCAACACGCTCGCGGTCATCCGGCGACGGCACCCGTCAGGAAAGCGGTCCGGGCGGCCGGGCCGACGGCGAAGACGGGACCGTCGACGACCTTGGAGTCGCGGACGTGGACGGTGCGGGGGCAGGTGGCCGCCTCGACGCAGGCTTCGCCCTCATTGCCGCTGCAGCCGGACTTGCGCCAGTCGTAGGCGACTTCGACGCAGGCGCCGCCTTCGTTGTTGCTGCAGCCGGACGTGAACCAGGAGAGCTGGGGCCCGGTGGTCACCGTTGCCTCGCCTTCGTTTCGATGATCTTCGCCCTTCCAGGGGTTGAGCGCCTGGGCCCGCAGGATGCCGAAGAGGTCGAACGTGTCACCCCCCTGCTCCGGCCTGGAGATCAACCTACCGACGCCCTGCGCTTCCACGTACACACGTGCACCAGATCCTCGGCAAGAACATGGACGGGCCCACCGACTCGACCTGAATGCCGAGGTCGATGCCGAGACCCGCAACAATATGATCAACCACTACGCCGACGGCGAGCGCCGGATGTACGCCATGTTGCGGAAGACGGCGATGGAGAAGGGGCGCAAGGAGCCGGAACTGGACGCGAGCCCCGGCGAGTACGAGGACGGCCTTCGGCCGACTGCCCAGCAGTGGTACCAGAGCGGCATCAAGGACGCTGACATGAAGATGGGCGAGAGGTACTGATGGACAAGAAGAACCTGGTACTGCCCGCAGTGCTCGTGGTCGCGGCGGCCGTCGTCACCGCGATCCAGCTCTGGCCCAGCCCGCTGAAGGACCTCCGGGCGAAGAACCTCTGCCTGGGGATGCTCACGAAGGAAACAGTGGGCCTGCTCGACGACCGGAAGGGCGGCAAGCTGGTCGTGGACGAGGACAAGGACGAGGACGCCGGAGCGGACCCGGTGTTCTCCACCATCTGCTTCGTCGGCCGCGAGACGAGCAAGGACACGACTCCCCGGACCCAGTACACCCTCGACGTGCGGCCGGCCGACACCCTCAACGAGCCCGCCAAGGACGCTGCCCCGGTCGGCGGCGGACACTCCGGCTGGATCGGGCCGCGCCAGAGCGAAGTCCAGCTCCCCGCCTCCTGCGCCAAGCCCATGGGAACCGGCGCCCCCCATGTCACCGTGACTCTGAAGATCGCCCCAGGCGTCCTGGCCAAGGAGGACTGGGACACGGCAGCTCTGATCTCCAAGAGCCGCACCATCCTCCTGGAGGGCATCGGCAACCTCACCGAACAGTACGACTGCGCAACATAGATGACGGCCGGCGTCAGCGGCCGCCGTATCGATGACCTCGACGACAACGCCCTTGCCAGTGCTGATCTGCCAGATCTCCTCGGCCTTCATGGCAGTCAGGTGCCATTGGTACGACCGGACCGATTCAGCGTGAGCCGACCCGGCCGTCGCAGCCACCAGCAACATCCCCACGGTCGCCGACGCGGCGGCCCTGGTGCGGCCGCTGTGCATGTTGCCGGCAGGCATCTGCGTCCTTCACCGAATACTTTCGATCAGTCGATCACAGGGGGGGGACAACGCGTCGACCACCCTGCTGCCAGGTCTCTTCGTCCTCCGTCAGATGGTCCGGTCGCTCGCGGCCTTCACGACGGGAGGAGCCCGGACGGGCACCCGCCGCAGCGTTCGTTCCGCGTCCCGCCTGTCCGGCCGCACGCGTGCCGTCACTCGCACCATTGCCCCGAACCAGACCGGAGCCACCGGGCGTGAAGGGACGGCCGCTCGAACGCCCCGGCTGCTGAGGACGGCCGCCGACGATTCCGCCTGATTCTCCGGCCGGCCGACGGCCGCCGGGAAACCCGCTCTGGCCACCGCTCGGACCGCCGATGCCCGAACCGTGCCCCATCGGGCCTCGGCCATGCGCACCTTCGCCACCGACCACCGTGCCACGGGGGAGTCCGCCCGTCGGACGCCCGCCGGTCCGGGCGACCGGCCGACCACCGCTGATGCCCCTTTCACGGGGCAGACGACTTGTCTGACCGGTGCTGAGGCCATTCGGACCAGGCAATGCCGGAGGACGGACGCCTGTGCCCGTGTAGCGTCCGGCGCCCTGCTGATTCGGGGTCAACGGTGAATTGCCCCCGAACACGGGCGGCATCACGCTGGGGCCTGGCGGGGAGCTTCCGTCCGGCTTGCCCGCCAGCGGCAGTCCCGTCGGCACGCCAACGGGCGTGGACGACTGCGGCAGGATCGCCAGGCCGTCGATCTCCATATCCACTGGGGTTCCCGAGTGCGCGGGCATACGAACCGTCGCACGGTCCACGGCACCTGGTGTTTCAGAATCGGACGCCTCCGCGGCCGAGGCGTGTGTGGTCGCTGCGTATCCGGCACCGTCACCAGCCCCTCCCGGCCAGGAACCGGCGCCGGGAGATGCCCAGCCCTCCGAGTCGCTGATGCCGGCTTCCCGCTCCGGCACGATCGAATCCGGCGGCGGCGGAAATACCGGCTTCTCCAAGGCCGCCATCTGCGAAGACGAGAACGAGTACGTCTGCGCCAGCCTGCGCATCTGCGCAGCCGCCTCCTGGCGGTCCCTCTCCTTCGCCGACAGCAACGCCGCCGCAGACTCCTTGTCCGCCGCAGACGCGCCCGAGTCCCTGCTCACTGCCTGAGCTTCTTCCACGCGGGCCTTGTCACCCGATCCCGTGCGCGGGATCGACGCCTGGGCGGAGGCGATTGCGCCGGAGACCTCGGTGAGCCATTTCGACGCGCCCTCGCTGTAGGCGCCCAGGCGCAGCGTCGCGTTGGCCAGGTCTGCACTCCAGGTGCGGAAGGCGTCGGCGCCTGCGCCCTTCCACTCGACCCACTGCGGACGGATCCTCAGGTCCTCCGCGATCTTGCGGATCTCCTCCGATGCGTGGCGCAACCTGTCCGCCGCCCCCTGCACGGCTCCGCTGTTCGCCTGGTCAAGCCACTCCAGCATCCGCTCGTGGGACATGTTCTCGAACGATGTTCCGGAGCCGCTCCCCGTCTGACCCATACCGTCGTTCTCCCTGTCCCCGTCGTTCCTGTACGCCCCAGGTGCGCGTATTCGGCGTCACAGGCCGCCGGTCCCCGCGTGTCCACCGCTGTGCGGCTGCTTCGCCCGGCCATCGGCCACGGCTGGCTGCTTCGCCGACGCCGTGGTGTCCTGGTGGGCCTCCTGGTGTTCCCGGGCACCGTCTCTGATCGCGAGCATGCGTTCGCGGACGTCCAGGTCGACGTGCTCGTAACCCTTGTGCGACGCGAGGACTGCGATGCCCATTCCCTCCATGGAGTCCGACAGCAGTCCGGACAGCTGCTCCAGCTCCGTGATCACCGTCTCGTACGTGTGGTGCAGGGCGTCCGCCTCGGCCCACTGGCCCTTCTCGCCGCCGAACCGGGCGCGCGGCATCCGGTCCTCACCGAGCTTCCTGGCATCGGCCGGCGAGCCCTTGAGGTCCTTCAGGAGCTCATCGATCCGGTCACGGAACTTGGTGAACGACGAGAGCTCGGTGACCAGTTCACCGACCGCGTTCTGCGCGAAGTCGAAAACCGACCCGAACGGCACTCCTGGCGCGTCCGTCGATCCCCCAGGGGCACTCGGCAGCACTGAACTCTCCCCCGTATGCGGCTGATTACAGCGTGGGCACCACTGTAGGCAGCACCACCGACACCATGTATCCCGTCGTTGCACATGCAACCGAGTTCACGCCGTCGGTTCCACGCCTAGGAGTTGGTGGCCGCCACCGCCGCCTGAGGCCTGATCGGGAGGCGGTTTATCGGGCGGCCCGTTGCCGCACGGACTGCCGCGGCCACCGCTGCCGGGGACGTGACCACCGGGACCGCCGAGGCCGGCTTGGCGCCGAAGGGGGCCACCACGTCTCGTTCTTCGACAAGTTTGACGATGCGAATGTCGGGAGCGTCAAGCGCGGTAGGCAGGGCGTAACCCGTGAGGTCGGGGTGGCGGATCACACCGCGGGTCGTGCGGAGGTTCTCCGACAGGGCCGCGCCGATGCCCTGGGTGACGCCTGCTTCGATACGGGTCGCCAGTTGGGACGGGTTGAGGATCCGGCCCACGTCCTGGGCCACAGCCATCTCGACCACACGGATCCACCCGAGTTCGATGTCGACGTCCACAACCGCCCGGATCGCGCAGAAGGCGAGACCGACGAACGCATCGCCCTGGCCTGACTCGTCGAGCGGCTCGGTCGGGTGGGGGCGGCACTGGGCGGTGGCCCAGAGTTCCTTGCCGTCCATCGCCTCCGTGACCGTCGTGGACAGCACCCCGTCGTACGAGGTGATCTTGCCGTCCGTGATCTGGAGCAACTCGGTGGACATGCCGAATTTGTGGGCCAGGGGCTGGAGGAGCTGGGTGCGGACCATCTTGGCGGCGCGTTCCACCGCCCCGGCGGAGACCCAGGTGTGGCGGCCGTGTGTGGACGGGCCCGCCGGGGGCTGGTCGGTGTCGACCGCGGCCACGTGGACCTCTTCGATGCCCAGGGTCTCCTGGACGACCTGGCGGGCCAGGGTGCTGAAGCCCTGTCCGGTTTCGACCGCGGCGCAGATGACCGTGGCGACACCGTTGTGGACCCTGACCGTGGCGGTGGAGACCTCGTCCGCACCTTCGGCTCCGAGCATGTGGACCATGCCGAGTGCGTAGCCGACGCCGCGGCGTACGGCACCGGGTTCGCCTCCGCCCTCCGGGCCGCCGGGGAGCAGCCAGTCGTCCTCCGGGGAGTCCTTGGGGAGCGCGGGGAGCGGGACGTCCCGTACCGCACGAAGGAGTTCGGCCACGGGGGCGGGGCACGTCACCGTCTGACCGGTCGGGAGGATGTCGCCGGTGGAGAGCGAGTTGCGGAGGCGGAGTTCGGCCGGGTCGATGCCGAGCTTGGCGGCCAGCTTGTCCATCTGGCCCTCGTACGCCGCGCAGACCTGCATGGCGCCCTCGCCACGCACATGGCCGGACGGCGGGTTGTTGGTACGGACCGCCCAGCCCTCGATGAAGGCGTGCGGGACGACGTACGGACCGCAGGCGAACGCGACCGCGGCGGCCAGGGACTCGGACGAGGCGTCGGCGTACGCGCCCGCGTCGAGGAGGATCTGCGCCTCGACCTTGACCAGCCTGCCTTCTGCGTCCGCGTGGTGGCGGTAGCGGAGCAGCGTCGGGTGGCGGTGGGCGTGGCCGAGGAAGGACTCCTCGCGGGTGGCGGCCAGTTTGACCGGGCAGCCGGTGCGCAGGGCGAGCAGGCCGAGCGGGAGCTGGAAGCCCGGGTCCTCGCGGTCGCCGGTCGCGCCGGGAACGCCGGTGACGACGATCTTCACCCGGTCCGGTTCGAGGCCGAAGCAGGCGGCGGCGAGGTCGCGGTCGGTGTGCGGGTCGGTGGAGGCGGTGTAGATCTCCACACCGCCGTCGGGGCGCGGCACGGCGAGGCCGGCCTCGGCGCCGATCGGGGCGGGGTCCTGGCGGCCGATGCGGTACAGGCCCTCGACGATGACGTCGCCCGTGATGTCCGGGTCGCCGTAGCGCAGCGGGATGTGGCGGATGAGGTTGCCGTCGGGGTGCAGGGGCTCCGCGGCGAACGCCTTCTCCGGGTCGGTGACCGGTTCGAGGACGTCGTACTCGACGACGATCGCCGCTGCGGCGAGGCGGGCCGTGTCGGGGTGGTCGGCGGCGACCGCGGCGATCGGTTCACCGTGGTGGCGGACCAGTTCGGAGGCGAAGACGGGGCGGTCGACGACCCGGCGTCCGTACGCCCCGTCGCCGGGAACGTCCTCGTGGGTGACGACCGCACGTACGCCGGGCATCTCCGCGGCGCCCGTGGTGTCGATGGACAGGATGCGCGCGTGCGGGTGCGGGGAACGCAGCACGGCCGCCCAGAGCAGTCCCTCGGCCCAGAGGTCGGCCGCGTACGGGAACGTGCCCTCGGTCTTGGCACGGGCGTCCGCGGGCGGCAGTGAGGCGCCGATGCCGAGTACGGGCGGCTCGGCGCCGGGGCCGTTCACCGGCGGAATGGTGAGCGCCGTGTGGGTGGCGGTGGCTGCGTCGTTGCTCACGCCATGCCTCCGTCCTGCAGATGGGGCTGGACACTACCGGCACCGGGCGCCGCCTGGTGCGGGATGCGGGCCTCGGTGGAATGCGCATCCGCGGTGGCGGCGCCGGGCTCCGTGACCGCCTCGGCGCTCGCCTCGCGGCCCGCGATGACGTTGTTCACGGCGTCCAGGACGCCGCGGTAGCCGGAGCAGCGGCAGAGGTTGCCGCAGAGCGCCTGGCGGGTCTCCAGTTCGCTGGGGGCGTGGTTGCCCTCCAGCAGGTCGTGGATGGTCATGGCCATGCCGGGGATGCAGAAGCCGCACTGGACGGCGCCGCAGTCGGCCAGGGCGCGCTGCACGTCGGACGGCTCGCCGTCGACGGCCAGGCCCTCGACCGTACGGACCTCGCTGCCCTCCGCGGTGGCCGCGGGGACCAGGCAGGAGGCGACGAGGCGGCCGTCGACCTGGACGTTGCAGGCACCGCACTCGCCCTGCGAGCAGCCGTCCTTGGCTCCGGCGAGGCCGAGTCGCTCACGGAGCACATAGAGCAGGGACTCGCCGATCCAGGCGTCCGTGACGGGGCGGTCGGCGCCGTTCACATGCAGGACGTAGGAGGCGGACGGGTGCTCGCTGGGGGTGTCGGGGAGTGTGTCGAGGGGGGCGTCGAAGGTGGCGTCGTGAGGGGGGTCGGCGGGGAGGGCCTGCTCGGGAGTGGCCGTGGTGTCGGCCACGGGCTCCGTCAGCGGCTCGGCCGTTTCCGACGCGGTGGCGTCCAGGGCCGGGACCTGCGTGAGGTCCGTGCCCGACGCCGGGGTGTCCGCCGTGCCCTCCGCGGTCGTCCCGGAAACCTCGGGAGCCTCCGGCTGCGTCGCCCACGGCGCGGGCGCGCCACCCGGCAGCGTGGCCGGTGGCGTCCCTTCCGCGTACCACTGGGACGCCAGCGCCGAGGCCGCGAACTCGCCGGACTCCTCCGGCAGGTCGCCATCGGCGACCGGGATCGTCCACTGGCCGGTGTGGCCTGAGGTTTCGGCGGCCGTCACCTCGGCGAAGTTCCACTGGCCGGTCGAGGCCGACGTCTCGCCCTGCTGCGGGTACTCCTCGTGCCGCGGGTACTCCGGAAGCCGTTGGTGCTGCTGGTGCTGCTGTTCGTTCGGGTCCGGCCAGTGCACCGCGCCCGTCGCCTGCTGCTCCGTCTCCTGGTCCTGCGTGCTCTGCGTCCGCACCACCCAGCTGCCCGTCGCCGCCGGGTCGAGCCCGGCCACGGGGGTCAGCGGCACGATCATCGGCGGTACGTAACCCTGGCCGGGAGCAGCCAGCGGGATGTTCGCCAGGTCCTCCGGGGGCAGCTGGACGAAGGCGGTCGCCTCGGCGTCGTACTCGCCGCCCTGCGCGGTCGGCTGCCAGCCGCCGTGCTCGTCTGCGGGGCCCTCGTTGTTCCTGTTGTCGGCGTTGCTGTTGCTCACGACAGTGCCCTCCCCAGCGCGCGTCGGGCGAGTGCGGCGACCGTGCGCCGCAGATGCAGTACGGCGGGGGGCAGCGGTGGCGCCTCTCCCCCGTCGGCGAGCGGCGGCTGGTCCGGGACGCAGGCGGCGGCGACGTACTCACCGAAGGCGGCCAGCGCGTCGGGCGCCAGGCCCCGTTCGCCGTCCCAGTCGATCAGCGAGGCGATCCAGCGCTCGGCCTCCAGGGGACGCAACGGCATCGGCGCGATGGCGCCGACCGCGCAGCGCACCCCGCGCCGGGCCGGGTCGAGGACGATCGCGACGGAAGCGGTGGCACGGCCGGGGCCGGTGCGGCCGGTCGCCTTGAAGAAGACCTGGGGGGCGTGCAGCAGCGGTACGCGGATGAAGCCGATCAGCTCCGCGGGTTCGAGCATCTCCCGGCCGGCCAGCAGGTGCGAGACGGGGATCTCGCGGCGGGCGCCGTCGGGGCCCGCGATGACGAGCTCCGCCTCCAGGGCGGCGAGCACGGGAAGGGTGTCGCCGGTCGGGGCCGCGCTGGCGATGTTGCCGCCGAGCGTCCCGGCGTTGCGGATCTGGGGCGGGCCCGCGGCGCGCGCGGCCGCGGCCAGGGCGGGGATCAGTGCGGCGAAGTCGGGCCGGCCCATGCGTGCGTGGGTGAGTCCGGCGCCGAGCAGGGCGTGACCGTCCTGGTAGTGCCAGCCGCGGAGCTCGCTGATGCGGCCGAGGCCGACGAGTCCGGAGGGGCGCAGCAGCCCCTTGTTGACGGCCGACATCAAGTCCGTGCCGCCGGCCACGGGAACGGCGGCGGGCATGGCGCCGAGTGCCGCCACGGCCTCGTCGAGCGAGGCGGGCAGAGTCACCGTCTGCGTCGCCTGCGGTGCGTGCGTGGTCAACCCAGCTGCCCCTTCCCGGTGTCCCGGCGTCCCGCTTGTTTCGCCGTACGGTACGTGCTCAAAGCCCGGACGTGGCAACTCTGGCACATCTTCCGATCGGACCGACGCGAGGGTCCGCGAAGGGCGCATTCGCCCCTGACCTGGGGGATGCTCCCCTTTCGCGCCCCTTGTGCACAGAGCATGAATTGCCACTCTTCGGTAAGCCTTGTACGACTTATTCCCTTCCGGGGAAGCGCGGTTCCGGCAGGGCCGGCACGAGCACTTCCGGCCACCACGGTCCCAGGAACCGCGGTGGCCCGGCCCGGTCCGCGAGCGGGATCACACGTTCGGGGGCGCCCCCTCGATCGGACGTCCGAGGACGCCGGGGCGCTTCTGCCACGGCAACGGGCCGCCCGGCGGTCGGTAATCGACGCCGAGCGCGTCAAGTCGGGCGTAGTGCGCGGTCATCCGGCGCTCGAAGTCGGCGAAGTCCCGGTCGGCGGAGGCGGGCAGTGCCGACCAGGCGACCTCCGCGAACGCCGCGAGCCGCGGAAAGACCTGGTAGTCGACGCGGGACCGGTTCTGCATGACCTCGGTCCACACGTTGGCCTGGGTGCCCAGGATGTGACGGGTCGCCTCGTCGGTCAGGCCCGGCGGTACGGGTTCGAAGCGGTAGACGTCCTCCAGGGTGCGTACGTATCCGATGGGCATCGGCTCGTCGGGGCCGCCGTGCTGACGGTGGTCCAGATAGACCTGCTGCTCCGGGCACATCACGACGTCGTGCCCGGCCTCGGCGGCGGCGATGCCACCCGCGTACCCGCGCCACGACGACACCGCCGCGCCGTCCGCGAGGCCGCCCTCGAGGATCTCGTCCCAGCCGATGAGGCGGCGGCCACGCGCGGTGAGCCAGCTGTCGAAGTGCCTGATGAACCAGGACTGCAGCTCCTCCTCGTCGGCCAGGCCGAGTTCCTTGATCCGGGCCTGGGCGGCGGGGGACGCCTTCCACTGGTCCTTGGGACATTCGTCTCCGCCGACGTGGATGAACGGCGAGGTGGCGGCCGGGAAGAGATCGAGGATCTCCTCGAAGACGCCCTCGTAGAAGCGGAGGGTGTGGTCGGTGGGGGCGAGCACGTTCGGAGTGACGCCCCAGGTGTCCCAGACGGAGAGGGCGGCGGTGTCGATGACGTCGGTGTTGCCGAGTTCCGGGTAGGCGCTGATGGCAGCCTGCGAGTGGCCCGGGATGTCGATCTCGGGGACGACACGGATATGCCGCTCGGCGGCGTACGCGACGATCTCGCGGATGTCGTCCTGCGTGTAGTGACCGCCGTACGGGGTCTCGTCCCACAGCTCCGACGCCCGGTGTCCGTGCTTGGTACGGGTGCGCCAGGAACCGATCTCGGTGAGCTTCGGGAAGCGCTTGATCTCCACCCGCCAGCCCTGGTCGTCGGTGAGGTGGAAGTGGAAGACGTTCAGCTTGTGGGCGGCGAGGAGGTCGAGGTAGCGCAGGATGTCGTCCTTGGGCAGGAAGTGCCGTGAGACGTCGAGCATCAGGCCGCGCCAGGAGAACCGGGGGCGGTCCTCGACGGTGCAGCCCTGGACGCGCCACTGACGCTCCGGGTCCATGGGGGCCCTCCGGTAGGCGTCGGGGCCCAGGAGTTGGCGCAGGGTCTGCGTACCCCAGTGGACTCCGGCCGCGCCGCCGCCCAGCACGGTGACGCCGTCGCCGTCCACGGACAGCCGGTACCCCTCGGGGCCGAGCTCCGCGGCCACCTCGGGGTCGGTCCGCAGGCGGATCGCGTTCCCGTTGTCGGCCTCGGCCTGCGCCAGCGGCAGCCCGGTCGCGGCGGCGAGGGTGCCGCACAGGTGGCGTGCGATGCGCTCCGTGCCCGGTTGCGCAACGACAACAGTGTCCTGATCAAGAACGAAGCCGGCCGTGGAGTTCATGGCGCGCAGCGGCGCCGGGATCAGACCCTCGATGTCCATGACGTCAGTCCTTAACCGCTCCGCCCGGTTCCGCGACCGGGCGTCGCTGTACGAGTGCGAGGAAGACCAGCAAGGGGATGGTCATCGCCGTCGAGGGTATGCCGCAGTGGATCGACCGGTCCGGGCATCCCGGGTGTTGCGGAGTTCGTCGGGCGGTGGCGGGATGTCGTGCTGCGGGTGGGTGACCCCAACGCAGGCCCGCCGCAAGGTCCACGCTCTCCAGCCACGGCATGCGGAGCGCTCGTCACCCCCGATGGATCAGCACGAGGGGTCGCCGACGGGGCGCGCTCCGGGCCGAAGCCACCGAACGCGGCCGGGCGGGCGACGTGCGTGCGTGCGTGCGGGGGGAAAACCGCCTCGCCAACTCCCGTCACCGCCTTGACGACACCTCGACCGGGCCCGCCGGCTCACCCGTGCCGCGCGTGGGCGCCGGTGCAGCCCGAGCCCGCGCCACACACCCGGGACGACGGCTGCACGCCGAACCCCCGGGGCGCGCGTCAGCGCACTCCGGGGGTTCGGTCGAACGGTCTGCGGACGGGCTACTTCTTGTCCTTGCCGCCCTTGCCCTTGTCGCCACCGGCGCCCATGGACTCGTAGATCTCCTTGCACATGGGACAGACCGGATACTTCTTGGGGTCGCGCCCCGGCACCCAGACCTTTCCGCACAGTGCGACCACGGGGGTGCCCTCCAGGGCACTCGCCATGATCTTGTCCTTCTGGACGTAATGGGCGTAGCGCTCGTGGTCGCCGTCGCCGCTCGACACCTGCGGCGTCGGCTCTACGAGGGTCCCCGTACCTGCCCCGCGCTCGGGCTCAAGAGTGCTCATAACAGCCAGGGTACTGAAAGCACCGAGGTTCAGTTGAGCGAAGGGTCGTCCGGGTAGGTGGCGATCATGGCGAGTTCGCTGCGCTGACGACGCAGGACCGCGCGCCACAGATGTTCCGGACGCGGCGAGGAGACGTCTCCGGGCTCCGACTCCACCACGTACCAGGCGCCCTCGGTCAGCTCCGTCTCCAGCTGCCCGGGGCCCCAGCCCGCGTACCCCGCGAAGATCCGCAGCGAGCCGAGCGCCGCGGCCAGCAGTTCCGGTGGCGCCTCCAGGTCCACCAGACCGATCGCCCCGTACACCCTGCGCCAGCCGAGCGGCCCCTCGTCGCCGGGGATCACCGCGACTCCGAGCGCCGAGTCGAGGGAGACCGGACCGCCCTGGAAGACGACGTCCGGTTCGCCGGTCAGGCCGGCCCAGGACTCGAGGATGTCACCGACGCCGACCGGGGTGGGGCGGTTCAGGACGACGCCGAGTGAGCCCTCCTCGTCGTGGTCGAGGAGCAGCACCACCGCGCGGTCGAAATTCGGGTCCGCGAGGGCGGGTGTGGCCACGAGCAGTCGCCCTGTGAGCGAGGACACCTCGGTCATGGCAGAAATGATCCCGCATCTTCGCCCTCCATGGGGACCAAGTGACGCGCCGGGCCGACGAGCGAGCCCGAGCGCAGCTCAGGGCGCACGGATGCGTGGGGAGCACACGGCCCGGGAGGCGCGTAGGCACGGTGACCCTCCGCGAGGCGTGGCGAGCAGAGCGTGTTGTGGCTGATTCATGACGTTCGTACACCCCCCGCCGCCTTATGGAACGGGGGTGGAGGGCCATTACCCTTTCGGTTGGCCCCCTGCCCGACCACTCCGGAACGCGAGATTCATGACCGGCACAGACGATGTCCTGCTTGTCCACGGCGGAACCCCGCTGGAGGGCGAGATCCGCGTCCGAGGCGCCAAGAACCTGGTGCCGAAGGCAATGGTCGCCGCGCTGCTCGGCAGCGGGCCCAGTCGGCTGCGCAATGTGCCCGACATCCGCGATGTGCGGGTCGTGCGGGGGCTGCTGCAGCTGCACGGTGTGACGGTCCGGCCCGGTGACGAGCCGGGCGAGCTGATCCTGGACCCCACCCATGTCGAGAGCGCCAACGTCGCCGACATCGATGCCCACGCGGGCTCGTCGCGCATCCCGATCCTGTTCTGCGGCCCGCTGCTGCACCGGCTGGGCCACGCCTTCATTCCGGGTCTCGGCGGCTGCGACATCGGCGGACGGCCGATCGACTTCCACTTCGACGTGCTGCGGCAGTTCGGCGCGACGATCGAGAAGCGGGCCGACGGCCAGTACCTGGAGGCCCCGCAGCGGCTGCGCGGCACGAAGATCCGGCTGCCGTACCCGTCGGTGGGCTCCACCGAGCAGGTACTGCTGACGGCGGTGCTCGCCGAGGGTGTCACCGAGCTGTCCAACGCGGCCGTGGAGCCGGAGATCGAGGACCTCATCTGCGTACTGCAGAAGATGGGCGCGATCATCTCCATGGACACCGACCGGACCATCCGGATCACGGGCGTCGACCGGCTCGACGGCTACACGCACCGGGCGATCCCGGACCGCCTGGAGGCGGCCTCCTGGGCGTCCGCGGCGCTGGCGACCGAGGGCAACATCTACGTACGGGGCGCACAGCAGCGCTCGATGATGACGTTCCTCAACACCTTCCGCCGGGTCGGCGGCGCCTTCGAGATCGACGACGAGGGCATCCGCTTCTGGCACCCGGGCGGCGCGCTGAACGCCATTGCCCTGGAGACGGACGTGCACCCCGGCTTCCAGACCGACTGGCAGCAGCCGCTCGTCGTGGCGCTGACGCAGGCCACGGGGCTGTCCATCGTCCACGAGACGGTGTACGAGTCCCGGCTCGGGTTCACCTCCGCGCTCAACCAGATGGGCGCGCACATCCAGCTCTACCGCGAGTGCCTGGGCGGCTCCGACTGCCGCTTCGGCCAGCGGAACTTCCTGCACTCGGCGGTCGTCTCCGGCCCGACGAAGCTGCAGGGCGCGGATCTGGTCATTCCTGACCTGCGTGGCGGTTTCTCGTACCTGATCGCCGCGCTGGCGGCACAGGGCACGTCGCGGGTGCACGGGATCGATCTGATCAACCGTGGCTACGAGAACTTCATGGAGAAGCTGGAGAAGCTCGGGGCGAAGGTCGAGCTGCCGGGCGGCTCGCTGGTCTGACGACCGAGGCCCGGAACGGGGGTTCGGGGGCACTGCCCCCGGGCCCCCGTTTTCGATCACCGGAAGGGTCCGGCGGCCGCCTGAGGGCTGTCCCGTAATCCCTGGCGGAACAGCGCGCGGCGTCGGATGCGGTGCATCGCACGGCGGAGGAGCGTCCTCATACCGGGCGTATTCGGGCGTTGCGACAACGCATCGAGGTGCCGTGGCCGGCGTCGTGCGCCCGTCAGGGATTACGGGACGGACCTCAAGGGCTCAGGGCCGCTTCTGCGGGCGGTACGACGGAGGGCGGTCACCCTGGTCGGGGTGACCGCCCTCCGCCGCGCCTATGGGTCCTACTTGCCCTTGGCGGCTTCCTTGAGCTTCGAGCCCGCGGAGACCTTCACGCTGTAGCCGGCCGGGATGTTGATCGGGTCGCCGGTCTGCGGGTTACGAGCGGTGCGAGCGGCACGGTGGGTGCGCTCGAAGGTCAGGAAGCCGGGGATGGTGACCTTCTCGTCGCCCTTGGCGACGATCTCACCGACGGTCTCGGCGAGCGCGGCCAGCACGGCGTCGGCGTCCTTGCGGGTCACCTCGGCACGGTCGGCCAGGGCGGCCACCAGCTCACTGCGGTTCATGTTGTTACTCCCGTGTTCTTCTTGCCTGTGAGGCGTGAGATCGAAGCCGATGCTGCCAGGGCCCTCGGACAGTCCCCGAATCCGGGTCTGTCATTAGACCTCGCGCCTTGTGGGGTCTCCCCTGGACGTAGTCCTTGGGGAAGCATCCTGCCCCCACCTGCGGCGGGAAAGCCAATCCGGCACCCTTCGGAGTCACACGAAAAGCGCCACTGCCTCGTCGTGGTGACGTTCCGTCGACTCCCTGAAGCGGTCCGCAGCGGGTGCGGACTTCTGCGGGGCTCGCTGCCCGCCCACCCTAAAGGGGTGTTCGGGGTGCCGCGACCCGCGACGCGCCGTGGGTCAGGCCGACGTGGGGCCCGTCACAGCGCCCCCGGCACCCTTCGCGGCGTTCCGGACGGCTCCGGCAACCGCTCCCGCGACCCTCTCGTTGAAGACCGACGGGATGATGTAGTTGGCGTTCAGCTCGTCCTCGGCGACGACGTCGGCGAGGGCACGGGCCGCGGCGAGCATCATCTCCGTGTTGACCGTGCGGGACTGAGCGTCCAGCAGACCGCGGAAGACGCCCGGGAAGACCAGCACGTTGTTGATCTGGTTCGGGAAGTCGGAGCGGCCGGTGGCGACAACTGCTGCGGTCTGGCGGGCGATTGCCGGGTCCACCTCGGGGTCCGGGTTCGCGAGCGCGAACACGATCGCGCCGTCCGCCATCGCCGCGACGTCGTCGCCGTCCAACACGTTCGGGGCGGAGACGCCGATGAAGACGTCGGCGCCCACGACCGCCTGCTTGAGGGTGCCGGTCATCGACTCGGGGTTGGTGTTGTCGGCGATCCAGCGCAGCGGAGAATCGGCGTCGGCGGAGACCAGGTCCTCGCGGCCCGCGTGCACCACACCGTGGATGTCGGCGACGACGGCGTGCTTGACGCCCGCGGCGATGAGCAGCTTCAGGATGGCCGTACCGGCCGCTCCGGCGCCGGACATGACGACCCGTACGTCCCCAATTCCCTTGCCCACCACGCGCAGTGCGTTGGTCAGCGAGGCCAGGACGACGATCGCGGTGCCGTGCTGGTCGTCGTGGAAGACGGGGATGTCGAGGGCCTCGCGCAGCCTGGCCTCGATCTCGAAGCAGCGGGGCGCGGAGATGTCCTCCAGGTTGATGCCCGCGAAGCCGGGGGCGATGGCCTTGACGATCTCGACGATGGCGTCGGTGTCCTGGGTGTCCAGGCAGATCGGCCAGGCGTCGATGTCGGCGAAGCGCTTGAAGAGGGCCGCCTTGCCCTCCATGACCGGCATGGCGGCCATCGGGCCGATGTTGCCGAGGCCGAGCACGGCGGAGCCGTCCGTCACGACCGCAACCGTGTTCCGCTTGATCGTCAGGCGGCGGGCGTCCTCGGGGTTCTCGGCGATCGCCATGCAGACCCGCGCCACACCCGGGGTGTAGATCATCGAGAGGTCGTCACGGTTGCGGATGGGGTGCTTGGACGCCATCTCGATCTTGCCGCCGAGGTGCATCAGGAACGTACGGTCGGAGACCTTGCCCAGCACGACGCCCTCGATGTCGCGCAGACCTTCGACGATCTCGTCCGCGTGCGAGGTGGAGGAGGCCGCGATGGTGACGTCGATCCGGAGCTTTTCGTGACCGGATGCGGTCACGTCGAGGCCGGTGACCGAACCACCGGAGGACTCCACGGCTGTGGTGAGCTGGGAGACTGCTGTGCCGCTCGCGGGCACCTCCAGCCTGACCGTCATCGAGTACGAGACGCTGGGCGCCGTTGCCATGGCCGAGTCCTTCGCTTTCCCTAGCTTCATTGCCACGCGGCCGGGGTGTTCACCTCGGACACGCTTCCCGATATTCGCACCTACTGCCGGGTAGCCGGTAATGACTGCCGCGTTTCGGAAAGTAGTTTCCACCATACGAGATAGGCGGGTTGAGCGGAACCCCCAACCGGAGCGACGGACGCGTCAGGGCCACCAACAAGAACAGACCCGCGCCACCGGAAGGTGACGCGGGTCTGTCTTTTCGGTTGAGCGGCACCGACCCGCCATGCTCGCCTCGCGGCAAGTGGTCGCTCGTAGCGACGAAGGTTGGGCCCGGGGGCTTGGATCGAGCCGGTGCCGACACCAGGCTAACAAAGACCCCGGAGAAGTGATTCCCCCATCGCGGGTCGACTTCTCCCCGCCGGTCTCCGCCCGCCCCCGCCGGCCTCCGGCTCAGTCCCTCAGCAGGTCCGGCACGCCGTCCTCGTCGGGCAGGTCCCGCTCCCCCGACACCACGGTCAGCTGCTGCGTCGCCCGGGTCAGCGCCACGTACAGCACCCGCAGACCGGCCGGCGACTCGTCCGCGATCTCGGCGGGCGAGACGACGACCGTGGCGTCGTACTCCAGGCCCTTCGCCTCCAGGCTGCCCAGCGCCACCACCCGATCGCCGAGCTCCGCCAGCCACTTCCGGGCCTGCGCGCGCCGGTTCATCGCGACGACGACACCGACCGTGCCGTCCACCTTGCCGAGGAGCCGCCGCGCCTCCTCCCGCACGGTCCCGGCCGGATCTCCGTCGCGCAGGGCCACGAAACGGGGCTGCACGCCCGTCGAGCGGACCGCGGCCGGGGACTCCATGCCGGGCATCGCGAGCGCCAGCACCTTCGACGCGAGCTCCGCGATCTCCGCCGGGTTGCGGTAGTTGACGGTGAGCGTGAAGTGGCGGCGCGGGCGCTTGCCCAGCGCCTCGTCGCGCGCCTCCGCCGCCTCGTCCGGATCCGACCAGGAGGACTGCGCCGGGTCGCCGACGATCGTCCAGGTGGCCGTCCGTCCGCGGCGGCCGACCATACGCCACTGCATGGGCGTCAGGTCCTGCGCCTCGTCGACGATGACGTGTGTGTACTCCGTGCGCTCCGCCGCGAGGCGCTCGGCCCGCTCGCGCTGGGTCTCCTCGCGCTGCGGCATCAGCTCCTCCAGCCCGGAGAGCTGGTCCAGCGGATCGAACTCGCGCTTCTTCTTCGGCCGGTGCGGGGTGCCGAGCAGCGTGTGCAGCTCGTCGAGGATCGCCACGTCGTGCACGGACAGGGGGCCCTGGCCGGTGCTGTCCAGCCGCTTCAGCGAGCGGGCGAGGCGGCGCACCTCGCCCTGGTTGAGGACCCGGCGTGCCCACCGGCCGAGCCGCTTCTCGTCGGCCATCGCGGCGAGCACCCCGCGCGGGGTGAGCTCGGGCCACCAGGCGTTGAGGAACTCCAGGAACGGTGTCTCGGTGGAGACGTCCTCGTCGAAGGAGGTGCGCAGTTCCGCGGCGAGTTCCGGGTCGGTGTAGCGACCCCGCCCGGAGGACTTGTTCCACAGTGCGTCCAGGAGCAGCTTGCGGGCACGCGGGCGCAGCAGGTTGACCGGGGCGGTGCCGCCGAGGACGGACTGCCGGATGCGGTGCAGCTCGTCGGCGTTCAGCTCCACGCGGGCGCCGAAGGCGACGACGCGCAGCCGGGTGGGGGTCGTGAGGGGCGGTGCAGCCTCGTCCCCGGACTCGTCGGGTTCGCCGAACGACAGCTGGCCGTCCTGCCCGTTCCGCGGCGCGCCCGGGGTCCGCGGCTGTTCCAGCGCCCCGCGGGCCGCCTTGCGCAGCACCTGGAGCATCCGGGAGGAGCCCTTGATCCGCGCGACGGCCGGTTCGTCGTACGTGGTGGCGCCCTCGACACCCGCCGCCTCGTCGGAGAGCGAGCCGACCGCACGGATCGCGACCTGCCCCTCCTCTCCCAGCGAGGGCAGCACCCCTTCGGTGTACGCGACGAGGAGAGGGGTCGGCGAGACGACGAGGATGCCGCCCGCGTACCGCCGCCGGTCCTGGTAGAGGAGGTACGCGGCGCGGTGCAGGGCCACGGCGGTCTTGCCGGTGCCGGGGCCGCCGGAGACCTCGGTGACGGAGGCGGCGGGCGCCCGGATCACCAGGTCCTGCTCGGCCTGGATGGAGGAGACGATGTCCCGCATGGTGTGGCTGCGGGCCTGGCCGAGCGCCGCCATCAGCGCGCCGTCGCCGATCACGGGCAGCTTGTCGCCGTCCTTGTACGCGGTCAGCTCCGGGCGCATCAGGTCGTCCTCGACCCCGAGGACCCTGCGCCCCTTGGACCGGATGACCCGGCGGCGTACCACCCGGCCCGGGTCCTTCGGCGTCGACCGGTAGAACGGCGCGGCGGCCGGTGCCCGCCAGTCGATGACCAGCGGCGCGTAGTCCGAGTCGAGGACCCCGATCCGGCCGATGTGGAGCGTCTCCGCGATGTCGGCGGAGCTGTCGTCGCGTACGGCGTCGTCGGCCGGTTCGACGGAGGTGTACGCGCCGTCCGGACCACGCTCACCGTCCTTGCCGAGCAGCAGATCGATCCTCCCGAAGAGGAAGTCCTCGAACTCGCTGTTCAGCCGGTTGAGGTGGATCCCGGCCCGGAACACCTGGGCGTCGCGCTCGGCGAGCGCGCCCGGGGTCCCGACCTGGCCGCGCTTGACGGCATCGTTCATGAGGAATTCCGCCTCGTGGATCTTCTCCTCGAGGCGGTGATAAACACGGTCGAGATGTTCCTGCTCGACACCGATTTCCCGGTCCCGCAACGAATCGACGGCATCCTGCGCGGCCACCGAGGCCCCCTTCTTACGTGCATTGGGCAGCCGTCAACCTTATGCGAAGGGGGCCCGCCGCGCATCTGCAGCGGGCCCGGATCGTGCGCGTCGCAGGTATCGATTGCGCGTCGGACCCCCATGGCGGGTGCGTCCATGGCCCGATTTCCTGCTGCCACCCCTATGCGTCGATGTCCACCAGCCGCTTGCCGTCGAAGGTCCGCACCTCGAAATGGTCGATGTCCGCGCGGTCCATCGCCGCGCCGCCGTGGACGTAGAGCGGGTACTTCGCGGACGGGTGCGTGGAGTCGTTGATGCCGTAGCCCCATTTCGGGACGGACCAGGAGGTGACGACCTCCTCCTCGCCGCTCTTGGACACGGCGATCAGGCTGCACTTCTCCGGGCCCCTGACGTTCTTGAGCTCCAGCACCGCGTGCGTGCCCCACGCCTTCTTCTCCATGCCGACGGTGGCGGCGACCTTGGTGGTGGGGTCGGTCGCCTGCACCTTCTCCTGCATGTGGTGGAAGAACGCGTCCTCGGCGGGGCTGGTGGGGTGCGGGTCCGCCGCCTGGGTCGTGCCGCTGTCGCCGCCGGTGGCCATGACCGCGACGACCGGACCGCCGATGATCAGCGCCGCTGCCGCCGCCGCCAGATACAGGCCACGTCGCTTGCGCCGGGCCCGTTTGGCCGCGACCTCGTCGACCAGCCGGTCGAGCAACCGAGGTGCGGGCGGCTCCGGGACGTACGGGACGGGGCGGGCGCCCGGCACGGTGGCGGGGGCCTCGGCGAGCATCGCGAGCATGGGTTCCATCCCGGCGAACTCGTCGAGATGGGCGGCGCAGAGCGCGCAGCCGGCCAGATGCGCTTCGAAGGCGGACGCTTCGGCGTCGTCCAGGATGCCCAGGACGTACGCACCGGCGGCGTCGTGCTCCGGCCCTTCCATCGCCGGCCCAGAACCGGAACCACCGCGTCCGCCGAGACCGCCGAAGTCATCGGGACCGCCGAAGCCGCCCGGACCGCCGGGGAACACAGGGCGGCCACGCGGACCCGTGGGGCTGGAGGGACCGGTCGGCCGGGGCCCGAAAGGCTCCCACTCGTGGTCGCTCATGCCGTGATCCCCCTCTCTTCGAGTGCGAGCTTCATCGAGCGCAGTGCGTAGAAGACCCGGGACCGCACCGTGCCGCTGGGTATGCCGAGCACCTCGGCGGCCTCATTGACCGTACGTCCCTTGAAGTAGGTCTCGACCAATGCTTCCCGATGGGCGGGGGTCAAATCGTCGAGCGCATCCGAGAGAGTCATCAGCCACAACGCCTTGTCAATCTCGTCCTCCGCGGGAATGACCTCCAGCGGCGACGGATCGACCTCGTGCGGCCGGGCCTGCCGGCTGCGGTGGCCGTCGATGACGATGCGCCGGGCGACCGTCACCAGCCAGGGGCGGACAGAGCCGGTCGCCCGGTTGAGCTGACCGGCGTTCTTCCAGGCACGGATGAGCGTTTCCTGCACCACGTCCTCGGCACGCTGACGGTCCCCGGCGACGAGACGGAGCACGTACGCGAGCAACGGTCCGGCGTGTTCGCGGTAGAGCGCCCGCATCAGCTCCTCGTCCGGAACGGCGGAGGGTGACGCGGGCGGTCCACTGCGATGTCGAGCCCTGTGCGGACGGTCATCGGCCACGGCCGCATCCTTGCGCACCCGAACCTCCCGGTCGAGACCCTGTAGAGCTCCTTGGCCATCGAATACGGAGGCGGCGCGCGATCCATTCAAAGCCGTTCGACATTTATTGCGCCGACACGACGTACCCGTGCACGACGGTTCACACGGACACATCCGCCGGGGCCGCGAGCGCCGCCACCCGCCGTCGGTGCCGGGCCACCCGCTCCCGGTTCCCGCACACCTCGCTGGAGCACCAGCGACGGCGCCTCCCCCGTGACGTGTCGAGGTAGAGCCGTCGGCAGTTGTCGCCCTCGCAGCGGCGGAGCCCGGCCCGGGCCTCCGGGTCCGTCAGGAGTTCCACGACGTCGCGGGCGACGGCGGCCAGCAGCGCCCCGCACTCGGGCTCGGCACTGAGTGTCCGCACCAGTGCACCGTTCCCGGCGCGCACGGCCCGCAGTCCCGGCGGCGGCGCGGCGGCGAGTTCGTTGACCCGCTCCAGCACGCCGTCGGCGCCGCGGCCGCCGAGCTCGGCGGTCAGCAGCCGGTCGACGCCCGTCCGCAGCAGGCGGAAATTCAGCAACCAGGTCTCGTCGACGGCGTCGAGACATGTGCCCTTCGGTACGAGTCCGGCGGCCACCAGCCAGTCGGCGAGCCGGTCGGTCCCGTCGAGCAGTTCACAGGCGCCGGAGGTTCCGATCCCCGTCGCCACCAGGTCCAGGCAGAGCCTCCCGGAGTCGAACCGCCAGTCGCACGAGCCTCTGCCCGCCGCCATGCGCATGTCACCGCCTCGGGGTCGCCGGTGGGAGCCACCACCAGAGTGCCCCTCGGCGGCCCGGCCCGTAACCCCTCCCGCCACTCGGGCCGCCGCCGAACTCCCCGCGTACGGTGAGGTCATGAGCAACGATCTCCGCGCGGCCGCCTTCTCGGCCGGCACCCTGCTGCTGCGGCCCTGGCGCCCGGACGACATGCCGGCGCTGGTCGAGGCGTACCGCGATCCGACGATGCGCAACCGGCTGGGGCATTTCGTGACGGACGAGGCGGACGCGGAACGCTGGCTGCGGGTGCAGGCCGAGGGCCGGGAGACCGGCACCCGGTTCAGCTTCGCCGTCGTCGACACGGAGCGGGGCGACGAGCTGGTCGGCAATGTGGTGTTGAAGTACCCGCACCCCGGATCCGGTTCGGCCGAGGTCGGCTACTGGACGGCTGTATGGGCGCGCGGGCGCGGGATCGCCCCGCAGGCGGTCGAAGCACTCACCGGCTGGTCGTTCACCGCCTTCGCCGAGGACGGCCTTCGACGGCTCGAACTGATCCACCAGGAGGACAACAAGGCCTCGTGCCGGGTCGCGGTCAAGTGCGGATACGCCTTCGCCGAGATCCTCCCGGCCCGCGCGCCGTGGCCGCTCGACGGGCATCTGCACGTCCGGCACGCGGCGTAGGCCGGGGCACGCCGGGCCGGGGCACGCCGGGCCGACAAACTCAGCCTGCCGGCGGGCCGTCGTGCAGGATTCGCTGGAACAGCAGGTGGTCCCGCCACTCGCCGTTGATGTGCAGATAGCGCGGAGCCGTACCGAACACCTCGAAGCCGCACTTGGCGAGCACCCGCTGGGATGCCACATTGTCGAGCACGGTCCCGGCCTCCACCCGGTGCAGCCGCAGCTCGTCCCTGGCCACGGTGCAGATCCGCTGCACGGCGGCGGTGGCCAGACCGCGTCCGGCGTACGTGACATCGACCCAGTAGCCGAGCACGGCGCTGCAGAACGGCCCGAGCGCGATGTTGGAGAGCGTGAAACCGCCGATCGCACGGTCCTCGGCACCGGCGATCACCCAGGACATCACCCGGCCCGCCTCGCGGTCCGCCAGTCTCACGGCCAGGCGCTCCCGCTGCCCCTGCTCGGTGTAGAAGGTGTCGGGCCGTACGGGTTCCCAGGGCTGCATGTACGTACGGCTGCGGGTCAGCGAATCGGCGAGCGAGGCGGCGTCGCCCAGGGTGGCAGGACGGAGTCGTACCTCCGCGTCGAGCCGGTGGGTGTCATGGATCATCCCCGCACGGTAGCCCGGCGCGATTCCGACGCGCTCGCCCGGCCCGCGCCGGTGGATCCTCGCCGCGCACGCGGTGTACGCCGTTGCCGTCCTGCTCCTGCGCACCCTGTTCCTGACGGCCCGCCGGCGTCCTCAGGAGTCCGCGTACTTGGCGTCCGCCGCCGGGTCCAGCGCCAGCCGGTAGCCGCGTTTGACGACCGTCTGGATCAGCCGCGGCGCGCCGAGTGCCGTACGCAGCCGGGCCATCGCCGTCTCCACGGCGTGCTCGTCCGTACCACTGCCGGGCAGGGCGCGCAGCAGGTCCGCGCGGGCCACCACCCAGCCGGGCCTGCGGGCCAGGGTGTGCAACAGGGCCATTCCGGCGGGCGGCACCGGGCGCAGTTCGTCGTCGACGAGGACGGCATGACCGCGGATCTCGACCCGGTGGCCGGCGATCGGCAACGTGCGTGCCCCACCCGGCAGTTCACGGCAGAGCAGCTGGACGAGCGGGCCCAGCCGGAAGCGTTCGGGCTGGATGGTTTCGATGCCGCGGGCCTGCAGCGGCAGTGCGGTGACCGGGCCGACGCAGGCCGAGACGACGTCGCCCTGCAGGGCGCTCAGGATCTCCGGGAGCAGCCCGCGCTTCTCGGCCCGGCTCAGGAACGAGGCGGCGGCGGGGGCGCTGGTGAACGTGAGAGCGTCCAGGCCGCGGGCGGCGGTGATGTCGAGCAGCCGGTCGAGCGGGGTGAGGTCCTCGGGTTCCATCCAGCGGTAGACGGGTACGCCGACGACTTCGGCGCCGCCCGCCCGAAGCGACTCGACAAAGCCGGGCAGCGGTTCGCCGTGCAGTTGCAGGGCGATGCGGCGGCCCTCGACGCCCTCGCCGAGGAGCCTGTCCAGGACTTCGGCCATGGACTCGGACCCGGGCGACCAGGCCTCGGTGAGCCCGGCGGCCCGGACGGCGCCCTTGACCTTCGGTCCGCGGGCCAGCAGTTCGACGCCGCGCAGCCGGTCCAGCAGCTGGTCGCCGATGCCCCAGCCGTCGGCGGCCTCGATCCAGCCCCGGAAGCCGATCGCGGTGGTGGCGACGACGACGTCGGGGACCTGGTCGATGAGTTTCTTGGTGGCGGCGAGGAGTTCGCTGTCGTCGGCGAGCGGCACGATCCGCAGGGCGGGCGCGTGCAGGACGGTGGCTCCCCGTCGCTCCAACAGGGTGCCCAGTTCCTCCGCCCGTCGTGCGGCGGTCACTCCGACCGTGAACCCCGCGAGGGGTCCTTGCTGTTCGTCGTCGCGCATGTGGTCTACCCGGCTCTCGTCCCGCTGCTGCTCCATGATGCGGAGAACCGAGCCTGCCAACGATGCGTGACAGGCTCGGTTCCCCCATATTTCCCGCCCGTTACGTCACACGACGCCGAACGGTCACGATCACACCTCCGCGTAGCTGAGCTGCGGCGTCGCGGGGACCGCGGCGGCGCGGCGAAGGTATACCGCCCACGTGACCGTGAAGCACAGCCCGTAGAAGACGAGGAAGGACCAGAAGGCCGCCGTACCTGTGCCCGCGGTCTGGAAGGACTGCCGGAACGCGAGGTTGATGGCGAGCCCGCCGAGCGCGCCGACTGCCCCGATGAGCCCCATGGCGGCTCCGGAGAGCCGTCGCCCGTATGCGGCGGCCTCCTCGCCGCGCAGCCCCTGGGCGATCGCCTTGGCGTGGAAGATGCCGGGGATCATCTTGTATGTCGATCCGTTGCCCAGCCCGGTGAGGACGAACAGCGCGATGAACCCGACGAGGAACACGGTGAGCGACGCGATGCCGGACGCGTACACGACGACGCCGGTCGCGGCGGCCATCGCGGCGAAGTTCCACAGAGTGATCCGGGCGCCGCCGTACCGGTCGGCGAGCCACCCTCCCGCGGGCCGGATCAGCGAGCCGAGGAGCGGCCCGATGAAGGTGAGCGAGGCGGCCTGCAGCGGGGTCCGGCCGAACTGGGTCTGCAGGACGAGTCCGAAGGCGAAGCTGTAGCCGATGAAGGAGCCGAAGGTGCCGATGTAGAGCATCGACATGATCCAGGTGTGCGGGTCGCGGACGGCGTCCTTGGCCGCGCCGGTGTCGTTCTGCACGGGGGTCAGGTTGTCCATGAAGGACGCGGCGCACAGGGCGGCGACGACGATCAGCGGGACGTACACGGCGAGCACGATCCGCGGGTGGGTGGCGCCGGCGGCGCCGATCACCAGCAGCCCGACGAGCTGCACGACGGGGACGCCGATGTTGCCGCCGCCCGCGTTGAGCCCGAGCGCCCAGCCCTTCTTGCGGAGCGGGAAGAACGCGTTGATGTTCGTCATGGAGGAGGCGAAGTTCCCGCCGCCGATGCCGGCGAGCGCTGCCACCACGAGGAAGGTGGTGTACGAGGTCCCGGGCTTCATCGCGAGGAACGCGGCGACGGTCGGCACCAGAAGGGTCAGGGCGCTGAACACCGTCCAGTTCCGCCCCCCGAACCTGGCGACGGCGAACGTGTACGGAACCCGGACCACGGCCCCGACCAGGGTCGCCGTCGAGATCAGGAAGAACTTCCCGGCCGGGTCGACCCCGTACTCCGGCCCCATGAACAGGACCATCACCGACCACAGGCTCCAGATCGAGAACCCGATGTGCTCGGAGAGCACGGAGAACCACAGATTCCGGCGGGCGATCCGCTCGCCCTTCTCCTGCCAGAAGGTCTCGTCCTCCGGCTCCCACTGCTCGATCCACCTGCCGGCCATCATGCCTCCACGGTTCACGTTCCACGGGTGTCGGGTCGTCCGACTCGACGCTAGGGAGCGTGCGTTTCGGTGCGGTGCCGCGAGGTGACCGGTGGGCAACCTTGCTCTCACCGGACCGGCGGCGGCCCGGTGAGGATGGGGCCGGTCACTGCGGGGCCGGTGCGTTCCTCGGCCTCCTGGACGCACCCGTCGGCCACAGCCGGGGGCTGCGCCTCGCCGCGGCGTCCTCGACCCAGCCGACCGCGAGGATCATCAGCGCCAGCAGCGGCCAGACCAGGACCAGCATCAGTTCCGCGTACGAGGAGCTGATGTACGTACCGAGGTGGTCACCGACCCAGGGGACGGTCCACAACTGGTCGATGAGCGGCGAGGTCGCCATGATCAGCACGTTGTGCCAGAGGTAGATCGTCACCGCGCGGTTGTTGGCGAGGGTGATCACGCTGTCCAGGCGGGCCAGCCTGCCGGGGAGCTGCTGCCAGGACGGTGCGTACTGGAGCAGGATCGCGCAGAAGCCGAGCGACCAGGTCGCCTGGGCCAGCGGGATCTCGTCGAGATTCCAGCCCTCCTCCGTCAGATGCGCCGACGCCCACCACAGTCCGAACGCCATCACGAAGGCGGCGAGCGAGACCGCCAGATAGCGCGGGATCTTCTTCAGCAGCCCGTCGTGATGGGCGAAGCCGAGAATCCAGCAGGAGCCGAACACCGCGAAGTCGACGAGCCCCTCGCCGGTCTCCCCGGGGACGGTGACCAGTCCGGTGCCGACCACGGCGGTGAGGCCGAGCGGGGCGAGCAGTGTCGGCCAGGGCATCCTGCGGAAGGCCTTCAGCAGCAGCGGCGAGGCGAGCACGAACCAGAGGTAGGCCCGGATGTACCAGAGCGGGCCGACGGCCTGGTCCGCCCAGGACACCTCCAGGAAGCCGCCCGCCGATCCGCTCTCCCAGGGATACGGCGGGGCGCCGACCGGAAGGAGGTAGCAGCCCAGCTTGATGAACCACCAGATGCCCTCCTCCTTCAGGGGCTTCCAGCCGAGGGCGAACATGACCGGGACGACGACCGCGGCGAACGCCCACATCGGGGGCAGCAGACGGCGGAGCCGGGCGCGGACGACAGCCGGGGCGGGGCGGTCCAGCGAGCGTGCCATCAACGAACCCGCGAGGGCGAACATGACGCCCATGGAGGGGAACACGACCGTCAGCCAGGCCCAGCCGAAGATGTGGAAGACGACGACACGGACGAGGGCGACGGCGCGCAGCAGGTCGAGATAGCGGTCGCGGCCCGGCCTCTTCGGGGCGGGCGGGGCGGCGGTCTCCGACGACGGTGCGACGGACTGTCCCGGCACAGGTGCCGGGACCGGGTGGGGCGGCGGGACCGCCGGGGTATAGCCGCTCGTCATGCGACGGGCCTCCGATCGTTGACACGCCTGCCCTGTCTCACCACCACGCCGGGTGCCTCCACCACTCCGGTACGGCGCAGCTTCTGCCAGCGCAGCCGGCCGCCGGTGAGTGCGGTGATCCAGGACTGGAGCAGCACCACATACATGAGCTGCCGGTAGAGGATCTGCTGGAGGGGCAGCGAGATCAGATGCGACATGCGTTCCCGGTCGAGCCGGAAGGCGTACGCGGCGCAGACGGCCTGCACCGCGAGGACGCCGAGCCAGGCGACGACGGTCTTCTGGGTGGGGCCGAAGGCCAACCCGTACAGCAGGAAGACGTCGATGAGGGGCGCGAGCAGCGGGGCGACCACCATGAACAGGGCGACGAACGGCAGGCCGACGCGCCCGAAGCGGCCGGACGGTCCGCGTTCGATGACGGCACGGCGGTGCTTCCAGATCGCCTGCATGGTGCCGTACGACCACCGGTACCGCTGCGACCACAGCTGCTGCACGGTCTCCGGCGCCTCGGTCCAGGCGCGGGCGTCTTCCGCGTAGACCACCCGCCAGCCGTCACGGTGCAGCGCCATCGTGACGTCGGTGTCCTCGGCGAGGGTGTCGTCGCTCATGCCGCCGATCCGGTCCAACGCGTCGCGACGGAAGGCCCCGACCGCGCCGGGGATGGTCGGCATGCAGCGCAGCATGTCGTACATCCGGCGGTCGAGGTTGAAGCCCATCACGTACTCGATGTGCTGCCAGGCGCCGATCAACGAGTCGCGGTTGCCGACCTTGGCGTTCCCGGCGACGGCGCCCACCTCCGGGTCGGCGAACGGCTGGACGAGTTCGCGGACGGTGGCGGGTTCGAAGACCGTGTCGCCGTCCATCATCACGACGATCTCGTGACGGGCGTGTGCGATGCCGGTGTTGAGGGCGGCGGGCTTTCCGGCGTTGCGCTGGCGGATGACGCGGACGTTCGGCAGTCGCAGCGCATCGACGATGTCCGCCGTGCCGTCCGTGGAGCCGTCGTCGATGACGATGATCTCGACGGGGTGGTCGCTCGCCACCAGGGAGCGCACGGTGTTGGCGATGCACTCGCGTTCGTTGTACGCGGGCACCAGCACCGAGACGGGGCGGGTGAAAGCGGGTCCCCGGCCGAAGTCCCGCCCTCGGACCTTCCGGGCGTGCAGGAAGGACAGCAGCAGCATCAGGCCGAAGCGGGCGAGGACGAGCACCCCGATGACGGCGAGCCCGGTCACCAGCACGTCGGTGAGGTGCTCCGAGAGGTCGACGGCGTACACGAACGCCCTGCCCTTCCACAGCGCGAACCCGGTCACGGGGGTGTGCGCGCTGGGGGCACCGAGAGCGGTGGTGAGGTTGGTGAACGTGTAGCCCTGCTGCTGCATCCGCGGGAGGAACTCGCCGAGCGCGGCCACGGTCTGGGACCGGTCGCCACCGGAGTCGTGCATCAGGATGACGGCGCCCTTGCCGCCCTTGGGCGTGGCCCGTTCGATGATCGCGGGGACGCCGGGGCGCTTCCAGTCCTCGCTGTCGGTGTTGTTGACGACGGTGAGATAGCCGCGCGTGCCGACGTACTGGGTGACCGGCCAGGACTTGTTGTCCATCGCGTCGGCGAACGACGAGTACGGCGGCCGGAACAAGGACGTACGGATACCTGCCGCACCCGCCAGCACCAGCTGGTTCTGGGACAGCTCCCAGTCGATACGGGAGTGGGACTGGTAGGAGAGATCGGGGTGGTCGAAGGTGTGCAGCCCGACCTCGTGCCCCTCCTCGACCATGCGGTGGACGAGTCCGGGGTAGCGCGATGCCATCGTTCCGGTGACGAAGAAGACGCCGTGCGCGTCGTACTTCTTCAGCTCGTCGAGGACCTGCGGGGTCCACACCGGGTCGGGGCCGTCGTCGAAGGTCAGCACGATCCGGTGATCGGGGACGCTCAGCGACTTGGCGGGCCCGGTGGTGCTCCGGGCATCGATGACCGGACCGCCGTCGAGGATCTTGTCGGGCACGCGGTCCGTCGGCGCCGGGGCCTGAATGCGGTGGTCGGCGAGGATTTCGCTGTGCACGTAACCGCGCAGCATCAGCATGGCGAGCAGGGCAACGAGGAACACGGACGGCAGCAGATAGCGCATGGGAAGCCTGCGCCGCCGGTTCCGCTTCTGTCGGTTGTGCCTGCCCCGCGAGGCGGGGGTGGTCATTTAGTGAGTGCCTTCTTGCTCTTGCGCGGGCGGATCCGGGGACTCGACGGGCGAGGTGGGCGTCTGCGTGGGACCGGGATCGACGGGCGGCGTCGATGTGGCTGCGGACGGCTCGGGGGCCGACGTCGCCGGGGTGGGCTTCGTGCCGCCGCCGCCGGCGGTGTCACCCGTGTGGGTGGCGCCCGCAGTGGGCTTCGACGGGGCCTTGCCGGAGGCGGACGCGGACGGGGAACCGGATCCGGCGCTGCCCGAAGGCTTCGCGCGGATGTCGACCGCCGGATCCGCCGCCGTGGCTCCCGGTGCCGCACCCACCGGCACGACCGTGCCCGCGCTGCCCGACGGAGTGGGTGGCGTCCGGACCTCGTTCGCCTTCTTGTGCTGTTTCTGGCCGGAGAGCGGCAGCCACGGCGCAGTGGAATTACCGCCGAGCAGGGCGACGACCAGCGTCACCGCGTAACAGGCGCAGACCGCGGCAAGGACCCAGCCCAGACGCCTGAACGTCTTGCTGCGCCGGCCGCTCTCATCGACGAAGACCGGACCGTCGGAGCCCTCGGGGGCTCCCGGTTCGGCCGGGAGCTCGGAGAGCTGACGTCCGAGACCGTCGAGTTGGACAGTGACGTCGTTCCACTCGTGCGTGTGCCCGGACCGGGCACCTTCACGCCAATTTTCCACAGGTGTAGGCACATCCCCCACTCAGACAGACGGGTGCACGCGTTTGAGCCGGTCCCGTACCGGCAGACCGGGCCCCCACCCGGTCCGCGCACCCCTCAGCACCTTGCACCCGGAGGATGAACCTAGCGCACAAAGCTGACGAAAATAGCCCTGAACGAGTGATACTCAAGCTGCCGGATACACCGGTCCCACACGGCCTGCGACCGGGTGGCAGGTCCGTAACTGCACGTCCGACCCACGTTCGCGCGTTCCGGAGTTGACGGATCGTCGGCCGACAATCAGCCGATCGGCCCCTCCACCCGGACGAATGTTCCTATCGTGTGGGCACTTCACAAGAATCGAGAACGGCATGTCGGTCGCCCTCATCACGGTCGGCCTCGCGGCCACCTTGTCCGGCTGCGTCGCGGCTGCCCTCGGATGGCTCCCGCCGTGGCTGTCCGGTCACGTGGCACGCCCCCGGGCCTGGGGAATCGGCATGGTCGGCATCGGCCTCTTCACCCTGGCCCAGGTCCCCTCGCTGCGTGAGCGCATCACGGACGCGGGATCGGTGGTGTCCGCGGTCCCGTTCGTGGTGCTCGTCGCCGGACTGGCCGGCCTCGCGCTCTCCGGCGGCCGTCCGGGCCGCCGCCCGGCCCGCTGAGCCGTCTCCGGCCCCCCTTCAGGCCTGCGACATCAGCGCCAGATCGCCCTCGGGAAGCCAGCTCCCGGCGGGTACCTCCAGCCCGCGTTCCGCCGCCGTCACCCCCGCCGCGACCCGCCGCAGCGCGTCCACCCCCGGGTGTTTCAGCCCCTTGCGCCACACCAGCGACACCGGTGACAGCGGTACGGGGTCGACCAGCGGCCGTACGACCATCCCCGGCACCTCGATGAACTCGGTGCTCGCCAGCACCGACCAGCCCTGCTTCCGCACCACCCGGACGAACTCCTCCTCCCCCACGATCTCGGGGAAGGGGGCCACCAGTTCGATCCCCCGCCCCGCGAAGAGCCGCTCCGCGAGGTCGGTCCACTCCGCCGTGGCCGGGTTGCCCGCCGCCGCGTACAGCCGCTCCCCCGCCAGCGCACCCATCGGGACCCGGTCGAGCGAGGCCAGCGGATGGTCGTCGCGCAACAGGACGGTCAGCCGTTCGAAGCAGACCGGCTGATGCGACAGCCCCGCCCGTACTGCCGGATCCAGCCCCGCGACCCGGCCGAAGGAGACATCGAGCCGCCCGGCCAGGATCTCCGCCGCCGCCCCCGTCAACCCGCTCAGATAGCGCGCCACGAACTCCACTCCCGGCGCCTCGTCGCGGGCCAGCCCGAGCAGCCGGTGCCCCGTCCCGATCGGGACGCTGACGTCGACCAGCAGCGGGCGCGTCTGCACCGCCCAGGCGGCGCGGAGCTCGTCGTGGGCGGCGATCACCCGGCGGGCGTGCGGCAGCAGCCGTTCGCCGTCGGGTGAGAGGGAGACCTGGCGGGTGCTCCGTACGAACAGCTCCGCACCGAGCTCGCGCTCCAGCCGGCGGATGTCCCGGCTGAGCGCCTGCTGGGCCAGGTAGAGCCGGGCGGCGGCACGGGTGAAGTGCAACTCCTCGGCGACGGCGACGAAGGCGCGCAGCAGCCGCGGATCGATATCGGAGGAGGTCACGGGCCGAATTTACAACACAGGTGCGTGAATGGGCGCGGAGCAGGTGTTGGACCGCACGGGCCGGCCACCGCGAGGGTTGAGCCATGCCGTACGACACTCCCACCACGCCCCTGCATGCCGTCTCCGGAGACATGCTGGTGATCGCCCCGCGGACCGGCGCTCCGGTCCGCCGCACCTCCACCAACCCGTACCGCCGGCTGCTCACCACCCCCGGCGCCCGTGCCTTCACGGTGGGCAATCTGATCGCCCGGCTGCCGATGGGCATGTTCAGCGTCAGCGCGGTCATCATGATCGCCGGGTCGCGCGGTTCGTACGCCCTGGCCGGGGCGGTCACCGCGACCGGGCTCGCCGCGACCGCCGTGGTCGCACCCTGGACGGCCCGGCTCGTCGACCGGTACGGCCAGGCCCGGATCGCCGTGCCCGCCACCGCGATCGCCGTACTCGGCTCGCTCGCGCTGCTGCTGTGTGTGCACTACGACGCCCCGGACTGGACGCTCTTCGCCGCCTATGCCGCGACCGCCACCACCCCCAACACCGGCGGCATGTCGCGTGCCCGGTGGGCCCATCTGCACCGCGGCGACCCGGCCGCCCTGCACACCGCGAACTCCTTCGAACAGGCCGCGGACGAGCTGTGCTTCATGCTCGGCCCCGCCCTCGCCGCGTTCCTGTGCGCAGCGCTCTTCCCGGAGGCCGGAACGCTCGTCGGTGCGGTGCTGCTGATGACGGGTGTGCTGATCTTCGCCGCTCAGCGCGCCACCGAACCCCCGGTGGCGCCCGTCACACGGGCGGGCTCCCCGCTGCGCACCCGGGGAATGCCCGCACTGCTCGCCGTCTTTCTCGCCACCGGCGCGGTCTTCGGCGCCATGGAGGTCGTCACGATCGCGCACGCCGGGGGCGCGATCCTGGCACTCCAGGCGGGCGGCTCGTGCGTGGCGGGACTCCTGTACGGGTCGCTGCGCCCGGCCGTGGACATCCGGCTGCGGCTCCTGTGGTGTCTGGCGGGGATGGCGGCGCTGATGTCCCTGCCGCTGCTCGCCGCCTCCTCGACCGATTCGCTGCTCGTGCTGGCCGGCAGTCTGCTGCTGGCCGGCGCGGCGACGGCGCCGACGATGGTCACCGGGATGACGCTGGTGCAACGGCTGACCCCCGAGGGCCAGTTGAACGAGGGCATGACGCTCTCCGTCACCGCGCTGCTGGGCGGAATAGCGGCCGGTTCGGCGACCGGCGGCTGGATGGTGGAGCACGCCGGGACGGTCACGGCGTACGTGGTGCCGGGGTGCGCGGCGGGGCTGGCGCTCGCGGTGGCGGCGGCCGGGATCCGTGTGCGCGGCAACGGCGACTGACCCGCACCGGCGCGAGGACGCCGAACCCGCACACAGAACGAGGACCCCGCTGCCGGTGGGCAACGGGGTCCTCGTTCACATGGGAATTGTGGAGATGGCGGGAATCGAACCCGCGTCCAACGGTGCAGAACCAGGGCTTCTCCGTGTGCAGTTCGCTGCGCTTTTCTCAGCCCCGGAAATCACGCGAACAAGTCTCCGACGGGCTCAGCCACTGTTTGATTTCCTTCCAGGCCCCGTGACCGGGCCTAGAAGTTTAGATCCCTTGATGATGCCAGGATCCGGGTCGGGATCACCCCCGGGCTGACACTTCGCAAGTCGCTACTTAGGCAGCGAGGGCGAAGGAATCGCGCTTGGTGTTGGCGATTATTGGTTGCGACATATGGTTTACGAGATCATTGCCGCTTCCTCGACACGCTTCCCCTGCTTCGACATCCGCTGTCGAAACCGATCATCCCCATGTTGTTTTTTCAAATGCGCGCACCCGCTGTGGAGTGCAGTGCCATCGTACGTGACCAACGTGCGACGGTGCCAGCCTATTCCCGGCGGGCCCCGCTCAGGCGCTCCGCTGCCGCCGCCGGGCCGCCGAGATCGCACGGTTCGTCTCGCGCAGGTCCTGCTTCTCGCGCAGCGTCTGCCGCTTGTCGTACTCCTTCTTGCCCTTGGCGAGCGCGATCTCGACCTTGACCCGGCCGTCCTTGAAGTACAGCGCGAGCGGCACGATCGTGTGCCCCGTCTCCTGCGACTTCGACTCCAGCTTGTCGATCTCGGCCCGGTGCATCAGCAGCTTGCGCTTGCGCTTGGCGGAGTGGTTGGTCCAGGTCCCCTGCACATACTCGGGGACGTGCACGTTGTGCAGCCACGCCTCGTTCCGGTCGATCTGGACGAAGCCGTCCACCAGCGAGGCCCGGCCCAGCCGCAGCGACTTGACCTCGGTGCCCATCAGTACGAGACCGCACTCGTAGGTGTCGAGGATGTGGTAGTCGTGCCGCGCCTTCTTGTTCTGCGCGATGAGCTTGCGCCCTGTGTCCTTTTCCTTAGCCATAGTGCAGCCATTTTCGCACTACGACCCGCCCCCGAGGCCACTCAATACTGTCTCTGCCCTCTGGAGGGCCCGCGAGGAGACCACGAGGTCCGGAGTGATGCCGCGGCCGTCGACGCTGCGGCCCGCCGGGGTGCGGTAGTGGCCGACGGTCAGCTCGGCCACCGAGCCGCCGGGGAGCTTGCTGGGCATCTGCACGGACCCCTTGCCGAAGGTGCGCGAGCCGACGGTGACGGCACGGCCCCGGTCCTGGAGGGCTCCGGTCAGCAGCTCGGCCGCGCTCATGGTGCCGCCGTCGACGAGGACGACGACCGGGCGGACCGTGTCACCGCCCCGCGTGGCGTAGAGGGCGCGCTGCGCGCCGTGCACGTCATACGTGGCGACCAGTCCGCCATCGAGGAATCCGGAGGCGGCGACCGCCGCCTCGGCGACCAGCCCTCCGGAGTTGCCCCGGAGATCGAGCAGCACCCCGGCGCCCGCCGGTGCGTCCCGGACCGCGTCGCGGATCCTGGCCCCCGAGCCCTTGGGGAACGAGTCGACCTTGATCAGCACGGCTCCGGAGGAATCGGAGCGGTCCGATCCGAGCTGCTTCGCCCCGATCCTGCGGACCGTGACGGCCTCGGTGGTGAGCCGGGCCCGGGTCAGCGTCAGTGTCCTGGTCGGGCCGGTGACGCCGCGCTGGACCTTCAGCACGACGGTGGTGCCCACGGCAGCGCTCGTACGGTCCCCGCGCAGCAGGGCGACCACCTCGGAGACGGGGCGCCGGTCGATCCGGCGGCCGTCGACCGTACGGAGCAGATCGCCGGGCTCGATGCCGGCCAGGCGGGCGGGGCCGCCGGGCTGGACCCGGGCCACCGCGACCAGTCCGTCGGCGGAGCGCTTCGCGGCCAGACCGACGCCCGTGTAGGAGCCGTCGAGGGCCTGCTCGAACTCCTCGTACTCCCGCTCGTCGTACACCGCGCCCCAGCGGTCCCCGCTGCGGCTGACGACCTCCTCGGCCGCCTCCGTGCTCGACTTGCCGTCGGCCACCGCCTCGGCCGCTGCGGCGGCGATCTCGTCGCGGTCGACGGTGGAGGCGACGGAACGGGCCTTTATCGCAGCAGCACTCTCGTCACCCTGCGGCAGCGACCCGGTGGCCGCCGCCGTGGCGAGGACGCTCGCGAAGACCAATGTCAGGGCCGCCCCGCGGCCGAAGCCGCGGGGCCGGAGACGATGCGTAGGGCCCGACATGGCGATGAGTCTAGGACAACGCCCCGAGGGCGCACGGCCGGTTGACCGCACGCCCCACGGGGCGCATGTCACACCTTGAGGTACTTGCGGAGCGCGAAGAGCGCGGCAACGGCCGGCATCAGCAGACCGATCGCGAGGACCAGGGGCAGCTTGGTGAAGACCGCGTCCCAGCCGATGAAGTCGATCAGGTTGAGCTTCGACTGGAGCGCCAGTCCGCCGTCGATCAGGAAGTACCGCCCGGCCAGCAGCATGACGCAGGCGAGGACGCCACCGATGAGACCGGCGAACGCGGCCTCCATGATGAACGGCATCTGGATGTAGAAGCCGGAGGCGCCGACGAGCCGCATGATGCCCGTTTCGCGGCGCCGGCTGAACGCCGAGACCCGGACGGTGTTCACGATCAGCATCAGCGCAATGACCAGCATCAGCGCCATCACGAAGAGCGCGGCCACATTCATGCCGTTCATCAGGCCGAAGAGGTTGTCCAGGATCCCTCTCTGGTCCTGGACGGACTGCACCCCGTCACGTCCGGCGAAGGCGGTGGCGACGACCTTGTACTTCTTCGGGTCGTGGAGCTTGACCCGGAACGACTCCTGCATCTGGTCCGGCGTGATGTTGCCGGCCATCGGCGAATCGCCGAACTGGTCCTGGTAGTGCTTGTACGCCTGGTCGGCCGACTCGTAGGTGACCGTCTGGACGGCCTCCATCTTCTTGAGGTCGCCCTCGATCTGCTCCTTCTGCTCCTTGGTGACGGCACCCTTGGCGCACTTCGGCACCGACTCCGCGTCGCTCTTGCTGCAGAGGAAGATCGAGACATTGACCTTGTCGTACCAGTAGTCCTTCATCGTGCTGACCTGTTCGCGCATCAGCAGCGCGCCGCCGAACAGGGCGAGCGAGAGGGCGACGGAGACGACGACGGCGAAGGTCATCGTGAGGTTGCGGCGGAGACCGACGCCGATCTCCGACAGGACGAACTGGGCGCGCATGGCGTCCTTTCAGTACTCGATGCTCAGCGGTTCCGGCACGGCCGATACCGCTCAGTGCTGATAGCCGTAGACGCCGCGGGCCTGGTCACGTACAAGACGGCCCTGCTCCAGCTCGATCACGCGCTTGCGCATCTGGTCGACGATGTTCTGGTCGTGGGTCGCCATGATGACGGTGGTCCCGGTCCGGTTGATCCGGTCCAGGAGCTTCATGATGCCCACGGAGGTCTGCGGGTCGAGGTTGCCGGTCGGCTCGTCCGCGATCAGCAGCATGGGACGGTTCACGAACGCCCGCGCGATCGCCACGCGCTGCTGCTCACCACCGGAGAGCTCACCGGGCATCCGGTCCTCCTTGCCGCCGAGCCCGACGAGGTCGAGGACCTGCGGAACCGCCTTGCGGATCTCGCCGCGCGGCTTGCCGATGACTTCCTGGGCGAACGCCACGTTCTCCGCGACGGTCTTGTTGGGGAGCAGGCGGAAGTCCTGGAAGACGGTGCCCAGCTGGCGGCGCATGTGCGGCACCTTCCAGTTGGACATGCGCGCGAGGTCCTTGCCGAGGACGTGAACCATGCCCTGACTGGCGCGTTCCTCACGGAGGATGAGTCGCATGAAGGTGGACTTGCCGGAGCCGGAAGAGCCCACCAGGAAGACGAACTCACCCTTCTCGATATCGAGAGACACATCCCGTAGAGCGGGACGGCTCTGCTTCGGGTAGGTCTTGGAGACGTTGTCGAATCGGATCACGGATGCACCACGGTCGGCCGGGGGTAGGTGTGCGTGACCATACGCGAACCGGGCTCAGCCGTGCAGGCGCGCGTCCCGTGATGGGTGATTTATGGCGGAACGGAACCGGGTGGGAGCGCGACCGGAGCCGGAACGGACCGGGTGTTCTCCGGCGGGCCGCGCCGAATTCCGCGCGACCTGGCACAGTGGAGGGGGAACGGATGCGTTTCCATGAGCGTTGTGCGGAGAGAAGGCGTATGCGGCTCCGCCGCGCGGGAGGAGGAAAGCGCATGACCTATGACCGACTGGTGTGCGCAAACTGCGCGGCGCCTGTCAACGAGGGCCGATGCCCCGTATGCCGGGCAAGCCGCGCACGGCTGCAGCAGCAGGATCAGGGACCGTTCGCGGGGCTGAGCCCGGCGATGCTGATCGCACTGATGGTGGTGCTGGTGGGCGCGCTGGCGCTGCTGGCGCACCAGACCGTGTAGCTGTCCGTAGCCGCCCGTACGGCGGGAGTGAGAGTACGTGGAAGGGCCCGGGACGTCATGTCCCGGGCCCTTCTGTGTACGTAGGCGTACCTGGCGGCCACAGGCCTTAGGCGACCGTACGACCGTTCACCAGACGCGGCAGGATCCGGAAGCCGATGCCACCGGCGATCATCGTCGCGGCGCCGACCAGCAGGAACGTGGTCTCGGCCGCACCGGTCTCGGCGAGCTCGTCCTTGCCCTTGCCCTGCTCGACCGGCTGGTTGCCGACCGAGTCGGTGTCGGTGTTGTCCGCACACTCGGCGCCGTCGAGGTCGACGGTGCAGGTGCCGACGTCACCACCGGTGGAGTCGTCGCCGGAGCCACCGTTGCCGTTGCCGCCACCGTTGCCGTTGCCGCCACCGTTGTCGGACGCGCCACCGTTACCGTTGCCGCCACCGTTGTCGGCCGCGCCACCGTTGTCAGCGGCACCACCGTTGTCAGCGGCACCGCCGTTGTCGGCCGCGCCACCGTTGTCAGCGGCACCACCGTTACCGTTGCCGCCACCGTTGTCGGCCGCGCCACCGTTACCGTTGCCGCCACCGTTGTCGGCCGCGCCACCGTTGTCAGCGGCACCACCGTTGTCAGCGGCACCACCGTTACCGTTGCCGCCACCGTTGTCGGCCGCGCCACCGTTGTCAGCGGCACCACCGTTACCGTTGCCGCCACCGTTGTCGGCCGCGCCACCGTTGTCGGCCGCGCCGCCGTTACCGTTGCCGCCACCGTTGTCAGCGGCACCACCGTTGTCGGCACCGCCCTCGGAGGTCGTACCGCCCTGGCCTCCGTTGTCACCGCCGCCGGCCGCGTCGCTGCCGCCGTCGCTCTCGCCGTTCTCGCTACCGAGTCCGGCGTCGATACCCAGGCCGCTGTCGTCGGCCTGCGCGTTGGCGGAGAGACCGCCGATGTTGACACCGATGCCGACGGCCTGCGCCGCGCCGGCAGCGGTCAGCGAGGCACCCGCGGCGATTACCGCACCTGCGGCTATCCGCGCGACGCGGACTCGCGTCTTCTTGGTCATCTGCTGCTACCCCCAGTAGCTGTTCTCGTCAGTGGAGCAGCCATATGCGGGCTCGCGGCTCTGCCGGGGGTTGCGCACTCGACCGGGGCCACGTCGTGCCGTAGCCAAGCCGCCCTCCCCGTTCACACCCGTCCCAGACATACGCATGCTGCAGTAGCACCCTGTCCAGAGATAAGGACTACGTCAAGCCCGTTCCGTGCAATGTGCACCGTTATGCCGCCAGTTGACCGTCATTCAGAATCACGACTGTGACGCAGTCACCATGGCGCCCACGCAACTCGCAGCCCCAACTCCCCTTCCCGGGAAGGAATTCCGTGTGCCGGGCCGGCTACCGAGAACGGCGGTGCCGGAACCCCGCGAGGGGCCCGGCACCGCCGTTCGTACGCTTCGGTGGTTACTTCTCGCGCTGCTTCCGCCAGCGGATGCCCGCCTCCAGGAAGCCGTCGATCTCACCGTTGAAGACCGCTTCCGGGTTGCCGATCTCGAACTCCGTACGCAGGTCCTTGACCATCTGGTACGGGTGCAGGACGTACGAACGCATCTGGTTGCCCCAGGAGTTGCCGCCGTCGCCCTTGAGCGCGTCCATCTTGGCCTGCTCCTCCTGACGGCGGCGCTCAAGGAGCTTCGCCTGGAGGACGTTCATCGCGGACGCCTTGTTCTGGATCTGCGAACGCTCGTTCTGGCAGGAGACGACGATGCCGGTCGGCAGGTGGGTCAGGCGCACCGCGGAGTCGGTCGTGTTGACACCCTGGCCACCGGGACCGGAGGAACGGTACACGTCGACGCGGAGCTCGGACTCGTCGATCTCGATGTGGTCGGTCTGCTCGACGACCGGCAGCACCTCGACACCCGCGAAGGACGTCTGGCGACGGCCCTGGTTGTCGAAGGGCGAGATCCGGACGAGCCGGTGGGTGCCCTGCTCGACGGAGAGCGTGCCGTAGGCGTACGGGACCTGGACGGCGAAGGTGGTCGACTTGATGCCGGCCTCTTCCGCGTACGACGTCTCGTAGACCTCGGTCTTGTACCCGTGCCGCTCGGCCCAGCGGATGTACATGCGCTGGAGCTTCTCGGCGAAGTCGGCGGCGTCGACGCCACCGGCCTCGGCACGAATGTTGACCAGCGCCTCACGGGAGTCGTACTCGCCGGAGAGGAGGGTACGGACCTCCATCTCGTCGAGCGCCTTCCTGACGGCCTCCAGCTCCCTCTCGGCCTCGGCGAGGGCGTCGGCGTCGCCCTCGTCCTCGGCGAGCTCGAAGAGAACCTCAAGATCGTCGATACGGCCGCGGAGGGTCTCGGTCTTGCGGACCTCGGCCTGGAGGTGCGAAAGCTTGCTGGTGATCTTCTGCGCCGCCTCCGGGTCGTCCCAGAGGGACGGCGCCGCCGCCTGCTCCTCGAGCGCGGCAATGTCCGCCCTCAGCGCTTCGAGGTCCAGGACGGCCTCGATCGACCCCATGGTCGAGGAGAGGGACTTCAGCTCTTCGGAAATATCGACGACTGCCACGGGTCCAGCGTAACGGCTGTCGGCCCGGACCATCCCCGGGCCGTCCTTTCCGCGGGGATCCGTGCAGTCGCGGCGCGGTTACGGAGCCGTCGGCGCCGAGTTCTTCGTGTCCTGCGGAGTCGCGTCCGCGTCGTTGCCGGCGAGGGCCAGCCAGCCGCCCACGCCCAGGGCCGCGCACAGCACCAGCGCCACCGCGCCCAGCGTGATCCGGCGCTTGCGGATGGCAGCCGACTTGTTCCGCGCCGAGCCCGGACGGGGCTGGCCCGGGGCGCGGGGGGCCCGGGCGGTGCCCCGGGGGCCGCCGGAGAGCTCGTCGGGGCCGGGGACGCGCATGCTGGTGTGGGTGTCCCGGTTGGAGTCCGGGGAGGCGCCGGGGACCAGCGGGACCGCGCCGCGACGGCGGGGCTCGTCGGGGGCCGGGGTGTACTGCTGCTCGTCGTAGGGCTGAGGTTCCGGTTCGGCGTCCGGCTCGTCGACATCCAAGGGCGGGATGCCGGCCAGCTGCGGGAGCTGCTCGCGCAGACGCGCCGCGAGCTCGGAGGCGCGCAGCCGGGAGGCCGGAGCCTTGGCCAGGCACTGCACCAGAAGCTGCCAGAGCTCCTCGGGGATACCGGGAAGCGGGACCACGGTCTCCGTGACGTGGCGGCGCAGCACCGCGCCGGGGTGGCCGCCGCCGAAGGGCGTGAAGCCCGCGAGGAGCTCGTACAGCACCGTCGCGAGGGCGTAGATGTCGACGGCGGCGCGCGGCGGGAGGCCCTCGACGATCTCGGGGGCCAGATAGTCCGGCGTACCGATGATCTTCGTGGCCTTGGTGCGGCGCGGGGTGTCGATCAGCTTGGCCACGCCGAAGTCGGTGAGCAGCGCGGGGTGCGAGCCGCCGGGGCCGAGCGGTCCCTCCATGTCGAGCAGGATGTTCTCCGGCTTGACGTCGCGGTGGACCACTCCGGCGGCGTGCGCGGCCGCGAGGCCGTCGGCGACGTCCGCGATGATCGCGACCGCTGCCTCGGGGGCGAGGCGGCGCTCGCGGTCGAGGCGGGTGCGCAGATCCGTACCGCGTACCAGGTTCATGACCAGCGCCAGGTCGTTGCCGTCCACGACGAGGTCGTGGACGCCGACGATGTGCGGGTGGTCGAGCCCCAGCAGCGCGGTGCGCTCCTGGACGAAGCGTCCGACCAGCTCCTGATCGGACGCGAGGTCCTCACGGAGCAGCTTGATGGCGACGGGGCCCTCAGGACCCTCGCCGAGCCACACCGTGCCGGCGCTGCCGCGCCCCAGGATCTGGTGGGCGGTGTACCGGCTGCCGATATTCCGTGCCAAGACTGCTCCCTCAGCGGCTGGCGTTGGACCCCCGGTCGACAAAGTTACGCGGCGATCGGGGTGTTACGTGCCCTGGATGGCGCCAACCTTCACTTCTGCGGGCGAAATCGCCCCGCAGAAGTCGACAAAGCTATGAAGTTGGTGATGCGGGCTCTGTCAGGGGCCACTGCTGCTGCCCAGTTTCGAGAGCCAGTCGGTGACGGAGGAGACCGCGTCGCCGATCGCGTTCCAGTAGCTCTGCCCCTGTCCGATCCAGTCCTGCAACGGCGTCAGTTCCCAGATCAGCCAGCCCGCGACGAAGAGCAGCACCACCGTGAACAGGCAGCCCTTGAGGCAGCCGAGACCCGGGATCTTCATCGGGTTGGCGCTGCGCTGCCTCGGCTCGCGGGGCTGGCGCGGGGCCGGCTGCTGCGGAGGTGCGTACTGCTGCCGCTGGGGCTGTTGCGGTTGCTGACGGCGCTGGGGGTACTGCTGAGGCTGCTGCTGCGGGTACTGCTGGCGCTGCGGGTACTGCTGCTGGTGCTGCGGAGCCTGCTGCGGCTGCTGGCGCTGCGGCCGACGGCGCAGCGGATCCTGGCTCGGGTCGAGGTACTGGACCTGCGTCTGCTCGTTGCGGTCGCGGGCCGCCTGCAGCTGGGACTGCCACGGGTGCGGGCCGTCGGGCTGCGGCGGACCGTCGGGGCGCTGCGGTACGGGTGGCATGACCGCGGTCGGGTCGGCGTGCCCGCCCTGGCCCTGCCCCGGGCCGGGTGAGTGCTGCATGACGCTGGTCGCGGCGTTCGGGTCGTACGCACCCGCATTGCTCGGCAGCACCTGCGTCGGGTCGGCCGCGCCGGGGGTCTCCGGCACGGCTGCGGGCGCCGGGTCGGGCGCGAGCAGGGCGCCCACGCCGTCGGCGGCCGCGATCTGCGCCGAGGTGGCGTGCACACCGATGCCGGCCGCGACGGTACGCAGGCCGCGGGCCAGGTTCTCCGCGCTGGGCCGCCCGTCCGGGTCCTTGCTCAGGCAGCGCTCTATGACCGTCCAGAGCGGCGCCGGGACGGTGGTGGGGCGGCGGGGCTCCTCACTGAGGTGCCGGTGCAGGACCTCGAGGGCCGTGCCGCCGGAGAACGGCGGACGCCCGGTGACCAGCTCGTACAGCAGGATGCCCGCGCCGTAGATGTCGACGGCGGAGGTCTGCGGGCGGCCCTCGGCGGACTCCGGCGCCACATAGGCGGGCGTGCCGACGAACTCATGGGTCCGGGTCAGGCCCGGGGAATCGGCGAGTCGGGCGATGCCGAAATCGGTCAGCATCGGATGCATCTGGCCGTCGCGCTCGGACAGCAGGACGTTCGCCGGCTTCAGGTCGCGGTGGACGACACCGTCGGCGTGGCTGGCGGCGAGCGCGTCCGCGATCTGGGCGGTGAGGAGCGAGGCGGCCACCGGGGTGAGCGGGCCGTTCTCGCGGAGGTAGCGGTGCAGGTCGGGACCGTCGACCAGATCCATCACGAGGGCGAGGAGATCGCCCTCGACGACCAGGTCGCGGGTACGCACGATGTTCTCGTGGGTGAGCCGCAGCAGCACGGACCGCTCGCGCAGGAACCGCATCACCACGTCCGCGTCGTTGGCGAGCTCCTCCTTGAGGACCTTGATTGCCACGGTCTCGCCGGGCTGGCCGGCGACGGCCGCCTCGGAGCCTGCGGTCTCCCGCTGGCGGGCGCGCCAGACGGTGCCCGTCGCGCCGCGTCCCAGCGGCTCTTCGAGCAGGTACTTGCTGCCTACCGGCCGCACGTCATGCGCTCCCTGCTGATCGTGGTGCTTACGGCCCCCCGGGGTCCGCCCGGGAGTTTCCGGCCCACTCTAATGCCGCTCCGGGGGCTTCGAACGGGTCACCGGTCGGTCACCTTCCGGTCGTGGACGACGTGTGAGCCATCGTGTCCGAAAGAAGACGCCCACACCGGACAGATGGTTGCCGCACAAACGTGCGCCTGGCCGGATTCCGACGATTGCCCGGCTTCCGTGCGCAGCTCCGGGTACCACCGCAAGCAGGCACTTTTGGGCCCACAGCCGACCTTTCAAGATCACTTCGAGGTGGCCCCCGGGCATGTTGTCAGCGGCAGGTGCGAGGATGCCTCCAGCACGGAACTGTGGGGTCGGAGCCTCGCGGTACGTGACGACCTGTACCGGACGACGCGTCCGTGCCGGGTGGGGGGAATCACAGGGCGTTTCCCCTGCCGGGCACCCCGCGCAGAAGGGACCGCTGACGGCGATGCAGATCCGGCTGACCGTCCTCGCGCCGCGCAGCGGCCAGACCCCGGCGCGCGCCTGTGACGTGCTCGTCACCGCCCCCACGGGGACGGCACTCGCCACCGTGGCCTCCAACCTGGCCGCCGCCGTCTCCGGGCCCGACGGCTCGCTCGGCAGCGGAGCGGTGGTGCTGTTCGCCGGCCGCGACCGGCTCGACGCGCAGCGGTGCGCGCTCGGCGAGCCGCCGCTGGTCGACGGCGCGGTGCTCTCGCTCCAGGTTCCCGGGGAGGACGAGACGGCGGCCGACGCCGTTCCGGCGCAGTTGCACGTGGTCGCGGGGCCCGATGCGGGCGGCGTCCATCTGCTGCACGGCGGACAGATACTGATCGGCCGGTCCGCCGACGCGGACGTCCCGCTCGACGACCCCGATGTGTCCCGGCTGCACTGCGCCGTGACGGTCTCCGAGGACGGCGCGGTCTCGGTCGCCGACCTGGGATCCACGAACGGCACCTCGCTGGACGGTACGGAGGTCCGCGACCGCCCGGTCCGGCTGAGGCCGGGCGCGCTGCTGCGGCTCGGCGAATCGGCGCTCCGGCTGACGTCGGGCTCTCCCGCGCCGTCGCTGGCGACCGCGCCGGACGGCGAGGGGCATCTGCGGGTCGCACGGGCGGCGGGCAACCCCGTGGCGGAACCGGACGGATACGCCACCAGTCACGCGTACAGCGTGGGCGCCGCACCCGTGGCGTACGAGAGCGGCGCGTCGGCCGGGTCGGACGACGGGGGCGCACGGGGCACCGCCCGGCGGGCGTCCGGCCGATTCCCGAACGACGGGACACCCCGGCGCGGCGGGATAGGAGCCTGGGCGCGCAGGCTGGCGGGGAACAGGAGCGAGCCGGTGCACGAGGCGGCGCCCGACGAGGCGGGGGCGGTGGGCCTGCAGGGCCCGCTCGCGTCCGTACCGCGGCCGCGCTCGTCCTCGGCGGGGACATGGCCCGACCCGGCGGCCGTGCTGCTGACCGCGCTCGGGCCCGGGCCCCGGCTGTGGGAGCGCGACGCCGAGCACCCCGAGGCGCTCGTGGTCCGGCTCGGCACCACGGAGCGGGCGGAGCTGCCCGCAGTGCCGGTGACCGTGGGACTTCGGGAGGCCGGTTCGCTGGGGCTCGCCGGTCCGCGGGAGCGGCTGGCCGGGCTCGCCCGCTCGACGGTGGCGCAGCTCGCCGTGCTGCACTCCCCGGCCGACCTGGAGATCGTGCTCATCAGCACGGACCGTGCCCGCAGCGCCGACGAGCGCAGGCGCGAGTGGGCATGGCTCGGCTGGCTGCCCCATCTGCGACCGATGCACGGGCAGGACTGCCGGCTCCTGCTCGCGTACGACCGTGAGCAGGCGACGGCGCGCACGACGGAGCTGATGCGCCGGCTGGACGACGGGCCGCTCGGCACCGGCTGGGCCAGTGTCGACCGGAGCACGGTCGCCGAGACCGCCCGGCGGCACGAGGGGCCGTACACCGTGGTGATCGTCGACGGCGACCCCGGATCCGCGGTCCTGCGCGAGACCACGGCACGGCTGGCCGCCGCGGGTGCGGCGGCCGGGATCCATCTGATCTGTCTGGCCGAGACGCCGGCCGCGTCGCCCACCTCGCCCGTCGCGGCGACATACGAGGCGGCCTGCCAGGCGTCGATCGCCTTCCGCGAGTGCGGAGCGGTGGCGATGCTGAGCGGCGACGTGGCGACGGCACTGCGGCTGCTGCGCACAGCGGGCGGACAGGCTGCGGGCCACGGCACCGTGGCCGCGGTGGACGCGGTGTCGGTGGCGTGGGCGGAGCGGTTCGGGCGGGCGCTGGCACCCCTGCGTACGGAGGGCCGGGCCACGGCGCCCGGCCGCCCACCGGCGGCAGCCCTCCCCCGGTCCGCCCGTCTGCTGGACGAACTGGGCCTGGCGAGAGCCACCCCGGCCTCCCTGCTGGCCCGCTGGGCCTCGACCTCCGAGATCCAGCCGGGGGCGACGGTGCGTGGGGCGGGGAGCTGGGGCGACAGTGGCGGCGTGACCGTTGCCGCCGGTGCCGTCGATCCGGAGGCGGCAGCCGTGGACGCCCGCGGTTCGGGCCGTACGCCGTACCCGGGCAGCACGGACCCTCGCGTGGGGGCACAGCGCACGGTGCCGGTCCCGGGCCCGGCGGGTGCCGACGCCCAGGGGTCCGATGAGGACTACGGACGGGGGTCGGGGCGCACCGCATATCCCGGCAGCGAGTCGTCGGGCTCGGGCCGTACGCCGTACCCGGGGAGTGAATCCGCCTGGTCCGGCCGCACGTCGTACCCGAACGGTGAGACGTTCGGCACATCGGGCCGCACTCCGTACCCGGGGACGGCGAACGACACGCACGCAGGCACGTCACGACATGCCTTCGGCCGCGACGAGGGCCGCACAACGACCGGTTCGGGCCGCACCCCCTACCCGGGCACGGACACCCCCGGTTCGGGCCGCACCCTGTACCCGGACACCGACCCGTCCGGCTCGGGCCGCACCCCCCACCCCGCCGCGCCCGCACCCCGCGTCGGTGCGCAGCATCACGGCGGCGCGTCCGGCGACTTCGCCGGCTCCCGCGCCGTTCCCGGGGCGGAGCATGCAACGGCCACCGGCACGCCCATGGCCGCCACCGCCGCGCCCGGCACCGCAACCTCCCCCCCACCCGCCTCCGCCGGGCGGCCCGTCGTCGTTCTCGGGGCCGGGCCCAGGGGCGCAGTCAGCGTCGATCTGGCCGATGAAGGACCTCACCTCCTCATCGAGGGCCCGGCCGGCAGTGGACGTACGGAGTTGCTGCGAGCCGTCGCCGCCTCGCTGGCCGCTGCCGCCCGACCCGACCGGCTCGGCATCCTGCTGGTCGACGGAGCCGGTGGTGAGCGCGGCGAGAGCCTGCAACCCTGTGCGGAACTCCCGCATGCGTTCACCCATCTGGTCGCCTCCGACCCGGTCAGAATGCGCGAGTTCGCCCAGGCCCTGGGCGGCGAGCTGAAGCGGCGTGCCGAGCTGCTCGGGCGGCTCGACTTCAATGACTGGCATGCCCGGCACGACGTGGCGCAGCAGACGGTCGGCCGACGCGCCCCCAGTACCGCCGAGCAGCGCGGTGACCTGGACCCGGCGATGAGCGGCACGCTCCGGCTGCGGCCCGCCGCCGCGCGGTCCGCGGATCCCGGTCCGTCGCCGCTGCCCCGGCTCGTCGTCCTCGTCGACGACTTCGACGCCCTGGTCGCCCCCGCGCTCGGCAGCCCGGGACGGCCCGCCGCCGGTTCGGTCGTACGGGCGCTGGAGTCCGTCGCCAGGGACGGCGGCCGGCTGGGCGTGCATCTGGTCGCGACGTCCGCCCGCGCCGACCGCACGGAGGACACGGAGCTTGCCCGTGGGGCGCGGCTGCGCGCGGTGCTCGACGCACCTGTCGTCACGCCCTCGCCGGAGGATCCGGCACCCGGCCGCGGCCGGCTGGGGCATCCGGACGGGCGGGTGACACCGTTCCAGGGCGGCCGGGTCACGGGCCGCATTCCCCGCACCGCGACCCTGAGGCCCACCGTCGTCCCACTGGAGTGGGAGCGGATGGGCGATCCGCCGACCCGGCGCCCGGTCCGGGAACTGGGCAACGGACCGACGGACCTGGCGTTGCTGGCCAGCGCGTTGGAGCGGGCCGCCCGTTCGGTGAACGCCGAGCAAATAGCTCCGCTCGAGCCCTACCACTCCTGAGGGGTCCTCACCCCGGTCGCCGGTGCGTCCTCGACCTCCCCCATGGCCTCGAGCGCATGGGGGAGGCCCCCTCGACGGGCTTCGTCCGCAAGCCCGTCCGACGGCCCGAAGAAGGCTGACTTCACGTCACGAGCCCATCACAATCGATCAGTTGGGACTGAAAGCGGTATTGCGGCGTCCGTGCACCGGGCGTAGGACTGTGCGCACAGGACGACCTGATGGACGAGCGGCACCGCCGACCCACCGGCGGTCCCGCCCGTCCGTTCACGCGCACAGGAGAGACGGGGCAGCGATGCGCACAACGCTTCGGATTCGCAGGGCCGCGATGGTGTTCACCGCCATCGGCGCACTGGCCCTCACCGGCTGCGGCGACGACGGCGGCAGCGGAAAGGGAAAGACGAGCGGAGGGTCCGGCAGTGACGAGCCGAGCTCCTCGGCCGTCGCACTGCCCAAGCTGGACGGCGAGAAGATCTCGGTCGCGGCCGTCTGGACCGGGCCCGAGCAGGCCAACTTCCTCAAGGTCCTCAAGGAGTTCGAGAAGCGCACGGGGGCCACTGTCACCTTCGTCCCGGCGCAGGACCCCATCGTCAACTTCCTCGGTACGAAGATCGCGGGCGGCCAGCCGCCGGACGTCGCGATGATCCCGCAGGTGGGTGCGATCAAGCAGGCCGTGGAAAAGAAGTGGGCCAAGCCGGTCGGCGCCGAAGCGAAAGCGCAGCTGGCAAAGAACTACGCGAAGGTCTGGCAGGACCTCGGCGCGGTGGACGGCACCCAGTACGGCGTCTACTTCAAGGCCGCCAACAAGTCCCTGATCTGGTACAACGCCAAGGCGTTCGAGAACGCGGGGGCGAGTGAGCCGAAGACCTGGAAGGACTTCATGGCGACGGCCGAGACGGTCTCCGCCTCGGGTGTCACCCCGGTCTCGGTCGGTGGCGCGGACGGCTGGACGCTCACCGACTGGTTCGAGAACGTCTACCTCTCCCAGGCGGGCCCGGAGAAGTACGACCAGCTGGCACAGCACAAGATCAAGTGGACCGACCCGTCCGTCAAGGACGCGCTGACGACGCTCGCCGAACTCTTCGGCAAGCCGTCCCTGATCGCGGGCGGCGCCGACGGTGCCCTGCAGACGGAGTTCCCGGCCTCGGTCACCCAGACCTTCACCGGCGGTGACCAGCCGAAGGGCGCCATGGTCTTCGAGGGCGACTTCGTCGGCGTCAACATCGCGCAGACCAAGGCGAAGATCGGCACGGACGCCAAGGTGTTTCCGTTCCCGGCGGTCGGCGCCGAGTCGCCCGTGGTGACCGGTGGCGACGCTGCAGTGGCGCTGAAGGACAGCAAGGGCGCCCAGGCCCTGCTGACCTGGCTGGCCTCGGCCGATGCCGCGAAGATCTGGGCCGAGCAGGGCGGGTTCATCTCGCCGAACAAGTCCCTGGACAACGCCGCGTATCCGAACGAGGTGCAGCGCACCATGGCGAAGGCGCTGATCGCGGCCGGTGACGCAGTCCGGTTCGACATGTCCGACCAGGCCCCGCAGTCGTTCGGCGGGACGCCCGGGAAGGGTGAGTGGAAGACGCTCCAGGACTTCCTGAAGAACCCGAAGGACATCGCGGGGACCCAGGCGAAACTGGAGTCCGACGCGGCCAAGGCGTACAAGAGCTGACGGGATGACGACAGTGACAGCGGGGGGCGCCGACGCGGTGCCCCCCGTCGACAAGCGTCCCCCTGAGCGCTCAGGGCACCCTGATCCCACAAGCCCGCGCCGGAGTGTGACCGGCACCCGGAAGATCATCGCGACGCTCTTCCTGCTGCCTGCGCTGGTGCTGCTCGGTGCGCTCGTGGTCTATCCGATCGTGTACTCCGTCTACCGGTCGTTCTTCGACCAGTCGGGTACGGGCTTCGCCGGCCTCGACAACTACAAGGCGCTGTTCACGGACGACACCATCCGCACAGCGGTCAAGAACAACGCGATCTGGGTCGTCTTCGCGCCGACGATCTCCACCGCGCTGGGGCTGATCTTCGCGGTGCTGACCGAGCGGATCCGCTGGGGCACGGCGTTCAAGCTGATCGTCTTCATGCCGATGGCGATTTCGATGCTGGCGGCAGGCATCATCTTCCGGCTGGTGTACGACCAGGCGCCGGAGCGGGGGGTCGCCAACGCCGTCTGGGTGGGTGTGCACGACACGTTCGCGGAGTCGGCCGGCTATCCGAAGGCGCATCCGCTGCCGGTCCATCCGCTGAAGGCGGGTGGCGGCGGGTCGTTCGTCACGAAGGCGCCGGTACGGGCCGGCGTACCCGTGCAGTTGCCGCTGGTCGGTGTGGCGCCCGCGAAGATGCCGACGGACGCGAAGCCGGCGAAGGCGGCCCCGACGGAGCCCGGGAAGGTCACCGGCACCGCCTGGCTGGACTTCACCAAGGGCGGCGGCGGGAAGCCCAATGTCGTCGACACCGAGGAACTCGGCCTCAAGGGGCTCAAGGTCGAGGCGGTCAAGGACGGCAAGGTGGTCGGCTCGGCGACGGCCGCCGCGGACGGTACGTTCACCCTGCCCGCCTCCGCCGACGGCGCCCTGCTCAAGCTTCCCGCATCGAACTTCAGGGAGCCGTACAACGGGGTCGACTGGCTCGGCCCGTCCCTGGTGACGCCCGGGATCATCGGGAGTTACGTCTGGATGTGGGCGGGCTTCGCCATGGTGCTGATCGCGGCGGGCCTTGCGGGTCTGCCACGTGAACTCCTCGAAGCGGCCCGGGTGGACGGGGCGAACGAGTGGCAGGTGTTCCGCCGGATCACCGTGCCGATGCTCGCGCCCGTCCTGGCGGTGGTGCTGGTCACCCTGATGATCAACGTGCTGAAGATCTTCGATCTGGTCTTCATCATCGCGCCGGGCTCCTCCCAGGACGACGCGAACGTCCTGGCGCTGCAGCTGTACCGGTCCTCGTTCGGCACGGACGCGGATCTCGGGATCGGCAGCGCCATCGCCGTACTCCTGCTGCTGCTGGTGATCCCGGTGATGATCTTCAATATTCGGCGGATCCGGAAGGAGGGGCGCCGATGACGACTCGGTCGGTCACGGCCGCCTCCGGCCGGGGGTCCGGGGGTTGTCCCCCGGGAAAGCACAGCAATATTCGGCGGATTCGGAAGGAGGGGCGCCGATGACCACGCCTACGGCGGAGGCGACGCAGTCCCTCGGCTCACGGATCGCGGCCCGCACCGGCGGCGGCGCGATGCGGGTCTTCCTCATCCTGGTGGGCCTGTTCTGGCTGATGCCGACCATCGGGCTGCTTCTCTCCTCGTTGCGCGGCGCCGACGACATCGCGGCGACGGGCTGGTGGAAGGTCTTCACCGCCCCGTCCGAGCTCACCTTCGACAACTACAGCCGGCTGCTGGACAATTCGACCATCACCCACTCCCTGCTGAGTACGGTCATGATCACCGTGCCCGCGACCGTCCTGGTCGTGGTGATCGGTTCACTGGCCGGTTACGCCTTCGCCTGGATGGACTTCCCCGGCCGCGACTGGTGGTTCCTGCTGGTCGTCGGGTTGCTGGTGGTCCCCGTGCAGGTGGCCCTCGTCCCGGTCTCCAAGCTCTTCGGGGAAATCGGGATCTTCGAGACGACCTTCGGCGTGATTCTCTTCCACACCGCCTTCGGGCTGCCGTTCGCAATCTTCCTGCTGCGGAATTTCTTCGCGGAGATCCCGCGTGAACTCCTTGAGGCGGCACGGCTCGACGGGGCCGGCGAGATCCGGCTCTTCACCCGGGTCGTGATGCCGCTGGGCGGTCCGGCGATCGCCTCGCTGGGGATCTTCCAGTTCCTCTGGGTGTGGAACGACATGCTGGTCGCCCTGATCTTCGCGGACTCCGACTCCCCGCCGATCACCGTGGCGCTGCAGCAGCAGGTACGGCAGTTCGGCAACAACATCGATGTGCTGGCGCCCGGCGCCTTCGTCTCGATGGTGATTCCGCTCGCGGTGTTCTTCGCCTTCCAGCGCCAGTTCGTCTCCGGCGTGATGGCGGGGGCGGTGAAGTAGCCGCACACCGAACCGACCGGAACCATCGGATGCGCGTCAACGTGGGGCGGGTCCCGTTACCCATAACGGGACCGCCCCACCTGGCACTTCGCGCGAATGCCACGTTCGGCGTAACCCTCGCACCCCATCGGCCGTTTGCGGACCACCCGCCCGCGCCAGCGAACGACCCATGGATGTGTTGTGCCCCGGTTCAGTGTCATCGTGCCCGCGTACCAGGTTCAGGCGTATCTGGACGAGAGCCTGGACTCGGTGCTGACCCAGTCCTTCGAGGACTTCGAGATCATTGCGGTCGACGACTGCTCCCCCGATTCCTGCGGCGCGATCATCGACGGGTTCGCCGCACGCGACAGCCGGGTACGGCCCCTGCACCTGCCGGAGAACGTGGGTCTCGGCCTCGCCCGCAACGCCGGGATCGCGGAGGCCACCGGCGATTATCTGATCTTCCTGGACGGCGACGACACCCTCGCCCCCGGCGCCCTGCGGGCCATCGCCGACCGGATCGGAGAGACCGGCGAACCGGACGTCCTGGTCTACGACTACGCCCGGACGTACTGGACCGGCGAAAGCGTACGCAACACGTTCGCCGAGCATCTCGCCGAGACCGGCCCTGCCACGTTCACGCTCGCCGACCGGCCCGGACTGCTGAAGGTCCTGATGGTCGTCTGGAACAAGGCGTACCGCCGCGCGTTCGCCGAGGCCGAGGGGTTCACCTTCCCGCCCGGCTACTACGAGGACACCCCCTGGACCTACCCGGTGCTGATGGCCGCCGGTTCGATCGCGGTCCTCGACCAGGTGTGCGTCGGCTACCGGCAGCGGCGTCAGGGCAACATCCTCTCCACCACCAGCCGCAAGCACTTCGACATCTTCGACCAGTACGACCGGGTCTTCGCGTTCATCGACGCCCGCCCCGCACTCGCCGCGTGGCGACCGGTGATCTTCCGCAGGATGCTCGACCATTTCTCTACGCTGTTCACCACCCGCTGCAGGCTGCCGCACGGCAGCCGCACCGAGTTCTTCCGCCGCGCCCGCGCCCACTGCGCCCGCTACCGCACCCCCGGTGCCCCCGCCCCGCGGCGCGCCCGGCTGCGCCACGGACTGATCCGGGTCGGCGCCCACCGCACATACCGCGCCCTGTGGTCCGCGAAGCTGCTGCGCGGGCGGCTGCGCCGGCTCACCGGGGCCGTGCACCGGGTGGCGCGGGCCGTCTCGCTCCAGGCCTATTACCGCATCCAGCTGCGGCTGCCGGTCCGCGCGGACCGGGCGGTGTTCGCCGCGTACTGGCATCGCGGCTACGCCTGCAACCCGGCGGCGATCGAGGCGAAGGTCCGCGAACTGGTGCCCGGGCTGCACACGTCCTGGATCTGCCGCCCCGAGGACGCGCACACCGTCCCCACCGCGACCCGTCCGCTCGCCCCGGGGACGTACCGCTACTGGCAGGCTCTCGCGCGCTCCAAGTACCTGGTGAACAACGTCAACTTCGACCGGCGGCTGGTGAAGCGGCCCGGCCAGGTGCTGCTCCAGACCCATCACGGCACCCCGCTGAAGACGATGGGCCTGGATCTTCAGGACCGTCCCGCGGCGGCCCGCTCCATGGACTTCGAGCGGCTGCTCGCCAACGTCGACAAGTGGGACTTCTCCCTCTCCGCGAACCGCTACTCCACCCTCGTATGGGAGAAGGCGTATCCGTCGGGATCCGCCGACTGCACAACGCTCGAGTACGGCTATCCGCGCAACGACCTCTTCCGGCGGGCCACCGCCGCCGATGTGGCGCGGCTGCGCGAGTCGATCGGCGTCCCCGAGGGCGCCACCGCCCTGCTGTACGCCCCCACCCACCGCGACTACCGGCGCACCCAGCACCTCGGCCTCGACCTGGAGCGGGTTGTCCGGGAGCTCGGTCCGGACTTCGTGATCCTGACCCGCGCGCACTACTCGTACGAGGCCCCGCTGGTCCGCGAGCCGCACCCGCGGATCATCGACGTCAGCGGCCATCCGTCGGTCGAGGCGGTCGCACTCGCCTCCGACGCACTGGTCACGGACTACTCGTCACTGATGTTCGACTACGCCAATCTGGACCGGCCCATCGTCATCCACAGCAGTGACCGGGAGGCGTACGAGGCGGCCCGCGGCACCTATTTCGACCTGCGCTCCTGCCCGCCGGGCGCGATCGCGCACAGCGAGGACGAGCTGCTCGATATCTTCGCCACCGGCCACTGGCGCGGCTCCCGCTCCGCGCAGCTGCGAGCGGCGTTCCGGGCGCGGTTCTGTCCGTACGACGACGGGCACGCGGCCGAGCGGGTGGTGCGCCGGGTCTTCCTGGGCGACACGGACGTGCAGGTGACCGCGGTCCCGTCGGCGGAGCAGCGGCCGGTGCCCGTCGTCGTACCGGCGCCCGCCACGGAACCGGGTTCGCCGGCCGCCCCCGCTGCGACGGGTTCCGGGACCGTTCCGGCGGGCCGGCAGGCGGCGCCCGCCGAGCGCGGCCTCGCCGGGGCGCAGTCCGTCAAGGGGACCTGATCGTCGTCCCTCCTCCCAGCTTTGCCCCGCTGTGCCAGTGACCGAGAAAGAGCGTGTATGCCCCGGCTGAGTGTCATCATCCCCGTCCGTCGCGCCCGCGGACATCTGCGCGAGTGCCTGGAGTCGGTGCTCTCGCAGTCGTTCACGGACATCGAGGTGATCGGTGTCGACGACGGGGCGCCGGACGGCTCGGGACTGCTGCTCGACGAGTTCGCCGCCCGGGACGACCGGGTGCAGACCGTCCACCTCCCGGCGGACGAGAGTGCGGGCGCCGCCGGTCGGCGCAACGCCGGGGCGGAGCGGGCGGTCGGCGACTATTTCCTCTTCCTGGAGGGGAACTTCGTCCTGTTGCCGGGCGCATTGCAGGCCGTCGCCGACCGGCTCGATGCCACGGGCGACCCGGACCTGCTGCTGTTCGGCCACCACAAGCGGCCGTTCCGCGGCCGCCCCCAGCCGACCCGGTCGCTGGAGTTGCTGCGCGGACTGCCCACCGGCCGGCTCACCCTCGCCGAGCACTCCGGGCTCCTCGACATCGCCCCGGTCTCCTGGAACCGAGCCGTGCGCCGCACCCTCCACGAGTCGGAGAAGCTGGCCTTCGGACCGGGACAGCACGGAGAGCGGATGTACGCGCTCCAGACGCTGGCCACCGCCGCATCGGTCGCCGTTCTGCCGCTCGCCTGTGTCGAACACCGCCGGCAGCGCTATCTGCCGGACCTCGCCGACGAGTCGGAGCCGACGGACGGCACGACGCCGCTCCAGCTCGTGGAGGCGTACGCCGGGCTGATGACGTTTCTCGGGGACCGGCCGGTGCTTCACCCGCTGCGTACCCTGCTCTTCGACCGGGCCGCCCAGGAACTCCTCGGCGGATATCCGTCGGTGAGGCGGCGACGCAGGCGACGGTACGTACGGTCCGTGGCCGCGTTCCACCGTACGCACCGACCCGAGGAGCACCGGTTCCCCGGCGGCGCCAAGGGACTGCGCCCGCGGCTGATCGGCGCCGGCCGGTACGTGGCGCTCGGCGCCCTCGACACCGTGCTCGCCCTGCGCCGGGGTGCGCGCTCCGCACCCGCAGCACTCCGCGCACAGGCCAAGGGCAGGCTGTCCGCGCGCTACTACTGGTGGCAGCGCAGGCGCCCGCTCGACCGCGGGCTCGCCGTCTACGCCGCGTACTGGAACCGCGGCGTCAGCTGCAATCCGGAAGCGATCTTCCGCAAGGCCCAGGAGCTGGCTCCCGGAGTGCGCGGGGTGTGGGTGGTGTCGAAGAACCAGGTGGACGCGGTACCGCCCGGCATCGACCACGTGGTGCCGGGGACCCGCCGCTACTGGGCGCTGCTGGCCCGCGCCACGTACTTCTTCAACAACGTCAACTTCCCCGACCACCTGGTCAAACGCCCCGGCCAGATCCATGTCATGACCCACCACGGCACCCCGCTGAAGATCATGGGCCTGGATCAGATGGAGTATCCGGCGGCGGCGCAGGGCCTGAACTTCGACCGGCTGCTCCAGCGGGTCGACCGGTGGGACTGGAGCGTCTCCGCCAATCCGCACTCCACGGAGGTGTGGGCCCGCGCCTACCCGAGCGCCGCGCGCTCGCTGGAAACCGGCTACCCGCGCAACGACGTCCTGACGACGGCCACGGGCGCACAGATCGCGAGGATCCGGGCCGGGCTCGGTATCCGGCCCGGGCAGCGCGCCGTGCTGTACGCGCCGACGCACCGCGACTACGAGGCGTCGTTCACCAGCCGGATCCATCTGGAACGGCTCGCCGATGCGCTCGGCCCGGGCACCGTGATCATGGTCCGCGCGCACTACTTCTACGACGGTGCGGGGCTGCCGGACCGTCCGACGCTCCTCGATGTCTGCGACCATCCGCGGATCGAGGAGCTGTGCCTGGCGGCCGACGCGTTGGTGACGGACTACTCGTCGGTGATGTTCGACTACGCGGCACTGGACCGTCCGATCGTGGTGCACGCCCCGGACTGGGAGACGTACCGCACGGTCCGGGGGGTCTGCTTCGATCTGCTGTCCGGGGCGCCGGGCGACACTCCCGGGGCGGTCTCCACCAGTACGGAGGAGCTCGCCCGGATCCTCCTCGACGGCAGCTGGGACAGCGCGGAGAACGGTGCGCTGCGGGCGGCGTTCCGGGCGCGGTTCTGTCCGTACGACGACGGGCACGCGGCGGAACGGGTGGTGCGGGCGGTGCTGCTGGGAGAACCGGCGGCGCCCGGCGGGCGTCTGCCATCGATCACCGGACGGGCTTGATCGTCCCGCCCGGCGAGGGGGTCCCTCCCATGCCCTTGAGGCCATGGGGGAGGTCGATGGCGCGCACCCGGCCCCGGAAATGCGCCTCAGCGTTGCTGGCCCGCCATGACCGTGACGAGGCCGATGACGACAAGCACCGAGCCGCCCCAGGTCCAGATCGAGGTCCGCTCGTGCAGCACCGTCGATCCGGCCATCACGATCAGCAGGTAGCCGAGCGCGTTGAACGGGTACGCGATGCTGAGCGGCACCTTGGCCAGCGTCGCCATCCAGGCGAGCGCGGAGACCGCGAAGACGACCAGTCCGAGGACGACCCACGGGCTGGTCGCGGCACGGATCGCGAGCGATCCGCCGTCGCGCCCGGCCGCCGCCGCTGCGCCCTTCATACCGTGTTTGAGCATGATCTGGCCGCCCGCCGACGCGAACACGGCGAACAGGAGCAGCGTCAGGCTGGGCAGGGTCAAGGTCTTGCTCCTGACTGCGGGGGCGGGCGGCGGCCCGGGAGCGCGTGAGGGGGCGGGCACGGAGGCGGCGGGAGCCGCGGTCTCAGACCCCGACCCGGTCGGCAGGGACGTACTGTCGGTTGAGGATGTCCTGAACATCGACGTGCTCTCCAGCGATGATCGTCTCGGCCGCATGCGGGGTGAGCAGTGCGACGTGCTGATAGCCGAACAGCGTCGGCCGGATCCGGGTCAGCAGCTTCGAGAGCCCGCTGAGGATCGCGGGAAGGGGGCCGCGGCCGCCGAGCAGGGACCAGAACGGTGCCCCGGTGGAGGCGATGTCGAGGACGTCGTAGCCCGCGTTCCGGACGGTGCGGCGAAGGCTGGCCCGGGTGAAGAAGCGCAGATGCGTTTCGTCGAGAATGCCGCGCCGGTCGTAGTCGAAGATCCCGAGCGCGACCCGCAGCCGTGAGTACCAGTGACTGAAGTTCGGTACGGACAGAAGCACCCGGCCGCCCGGCCGCAGCACGGTCGCCACCTCGGCGAGGACGCGTTCGGGGCGGGAGAGGTGCTCGATGACATCGCCGGCGACCGCGTAGTCGAAGTCGACGCCGATCTCGGCGGGCAGCCCCTCCTCCAGGTTGGCGAGATGGAAGTGCGTGCACTTGTCGCGGACCCCTGGCACCTCGATGTAGTCGACGCCGGTCACTTCGTGGCCGAGGGCTTCGAGGCGCTGGGCGAACAGCCCGCCGGAACAGCCGAGATCGAGCACGCGGCCGGGCGGGAGCGCCCGCATCTTCTCCAGGATGACGGCGTGGGAGGAGCCGTCGCCCTCCTTGAAGGCGTACTCGACGGGCTTGGGGATCCAGGCGCAGGTGCCGAATCCCTTGACGGCGAGGCGGTATTCGAGGACGTCCTTCACGACGTCCTTCGCGTACTTCATGCCGTTGACGTAGCAGATCTCGTCGCCGTAGTACGTCGGTACGGGGATCTCCTTGATCCGCATTCCTTCGTTGAGCAACTGGACGATGATCTGCGTGTCGAAGTCGAACGCGTCGGTGTTCCGGCCGATCGGCAGTTTCTTGAGTGCCGCGACGCTGTAGGCACGGTAGCCGGAGTGGAATTCGGTGAGCTGCGAGCCGAGGAGCCCGTTCTCCAGCCGGGTGAGAATGCGGTTGCCGAGCCATTTGTACATCGGCATGCCGCCCTTGAGGGCGCTGCCGGACTTCATCATCCGCGATCCGAACACGGCTTCGCATTCGCCGCGTTCAATGGGACCTACCATGTCGGGAAGCAATTCGGGGGCGTACTGTCCGTCGGCGTGCAGCAGCACGATGATGTCGAGTCCGTGTTCGGCGGCCAGCGCGTATCCGGCCTTCTGGTTCCCGCCGTATCCGAGGTTCTTGGTGTGCCGCATCACGACGGTCCTGGGCATCCCCTCCATCTGGGACCAGCGGCAGCCTGCGGTGAAGGTCGCGTCATGGCTCGCGTCGTCGAGAATGAGGACCTCCGAGATCCGGGACCGGAAATCCTCCGGAATGCGGTCGAGGGTGTTCTCCAGCGTCGTCTCGGCGTTGTACGCGACCACCAGGATGCCGATCCTGGGGCTGGTGCTTTCCTTCACGGGAGGTTCTCCAGTTGTGCTCGGATGTGGTCATTTGACGGCGGAACCGGACGGCTGTGAGGCACGGGGCACCGTGACCGACGCCCGTTCGGCGGAGGTCGGCGAGGGCGCGTCCGACGGGGCGGCGAGGATCTTGCGGACGCCGGCGACCAGTCCGATCGCGAGGACGAACCACCCGGCGGCGCCGAGCTGCAGCACCGTTTCGCTCCAGCGCACGGCGGAGCGTCCCTGGTAGCCGAGGACGGCCGTCCAGCCGAGCAGGCAGCTGTACGCGAGTCCCTCCCAGAACCCGATGACGAACATCGCGGCTGCCGCCCAGGTCAGGTACTGGAGGGCGGAGGCGGTGGAGAGGAGAAGCAGCAGGCCCATCGTCACGGCGACGACCCCGGGCAGCTGCGCGGGCCGCACCCAGGCCAGCCAGACTCCGACGGCCACACAGATCAGCACGAAGAGGAAGTGGCCCTCGCCACGGATGAAGGCGATGAACGGCTCCGGCAGACCGAACACATCGGCGAACCGGACGAGCCCCCAGAGGCGGTAGTTTCCGCCCGCGTACTCGAAGACGTTCTCCTTCAGGTTCTCCGGCACGGTCACCAGGACCGGCCCCCAGACGAGGGCGATCAGGGCGGCGAACCCCGCGGTGAAGCGGACGAACACCGGTCGCCCGCCGCGCAGCGCGACGACGAACAGCGCGGGGACCACCACGACGGGGATGAACTTGACGCTGATGCAGAGCGCGGCGGCCACCCCCGCGGCCAGCGGCGCCTTCCGGTCGGCCAGCAGATACGCGGCGGCGAGGGCGAAGGTGACGGCGACCGCGTCGGTGTTGCCGTGGTACCCGGAAGTGGCGATCAGCACGGGGCTGAGGGCCACGCCCGCTCCGCAGGCGACCGCGGTACGGAGAGAGCCGCGCCGCCGGACGATTTCGAACACGACGAGCGCGCAGAAGAAGTCGGCGATCGAGGCAGGTGATCGGATCAGCGTCCCGAACGACATTCCGATTTCGGAGAGTTCATTCAGCCCGAGGAGCATCCATCCGGCCAACGGAGGATGGTTGTAGACGGGCAGGCCGGGGAGCGGCTGCTCATAAATGCGAACGGGGCCGTAAACGGTGATGGCCTTTGCGAAACCTTGGAAAATACGCACGTCGGCGGGGCCCGGCGTGTTTGCTGCGATCAGCATTCTGACAAGCAGCCCCACGGCCGCGGTGACGAGCACGACGGCTCTTGCGCGTCGCACGTTCCAGGTGGCGCACCACATTCGGATACCCATGAAAACAGAACGTAGCAACCAGAGGCCGCTATGCAGCGCACCGTTCAACATACTTAAGCGGGAGTGGAATCGATTCCCTGCTCAACAGCACCCGCACCGGATGGCGCGAATCACTCGAACGGTTCAGGCAGCCTGCATTCCCGCGAGGCCGTTCGCGTTCATCGCCGCTTCACCCCGGGCCCGGTTCCGGCCCCCACGGCTTACGGGGGCCGGGACCGGGGAACACCACTGCGCCTCCTACAGCATCCGGTCGACCACCCGCTGCGCCGCATGCCCGTCGTCGAGATCGCAGAAATCCCGCCGAAATGCCTCGTACGCCTGCGCGTGTCCCTCGGTGGCCCGGACCGGATCACGCAGCGCCTCGACGAGTCCGGCGGAGTCGGGGATCAGCGGACCCGGGGCGCGGTTCTCGAAGTCGAAACAGAAGCCGCGCAGGGTGTCGCGGTAGTGGGCCAGGTCGTACGTGTGGAACAGCATCGGGCGTCCGGTCTGCGCGAAGTCGAACATCAGCGAGGAATAGTCGGTGACCAGCGCGTCGCTGATCAGCATCAGCTCACCGACGTCCCCGTAACGCGAGACGTCCCGCACGAATCCGCTTCCGGTGTCCGGAAGCCGGTCGGTGACCAGATAGTGGCGGCGCACCAACAGCACACTGTCGGCGCCGAGTTCTCGTTCGGCGGCCGCCAGGTCGAGCTGAAGGTCCAGGGCATACCTACCGCCGCCCTGCGGCCGGTCCTCGCGCCAGGTGGGCGCGTACAGCACGACCCGCCTGTCGGAGGGGATCCCCAGCCGCTCCCGCACCGAGGCGGCCACCTTGGTGCGGTCCGAGGCGTGGAAGAGGTCGTTGCGGGGGTAGCCGCACTCCAGCATCTCCCCCCGGTAGCCGAAGGAGCGCCGCAGGACGGGGGTGGAGAAGCTGTTCGGGGAGACGAGGACGCTCCACTGACGTGCGCGCTGTTCAATGCCGGCGATGTAGGCGGCATTGGCCTGGACGGTGCCCGCGAGGTCGAGACCGATGCGCTTGAGGGGGGTGCCGTGCCAGGTCTGCACGACGGTCTGGCCGTCACGCCGTTCGAACCACTCGGGCAGCTGGGTGTTGGTGACGATGTGGCGGCTGCGGGCCAGTGCCTCGTGCCAGTCGGCGGAGCCGTGAACGACGGCGGTGGCGCCCGCCGGGATGCGGGCCTGCTGATCACGGACGACCCACAGGTGCTCGAACTCGGTGGTGCGGGCAGTCAGTTCCTCGTAGATCGCCCGAGGTGAGTCGGAGTACTGACGGCCGTCGAAGCTGCTGTAGAGCACGGCGTCGCGCAGCGGTGCCGTCGTCCGCCGCCTTCCGTACGCCTCGCGCAGCAGCCGCTTGCCGCGGACGCCGCGTTCGGCGACGCTGAGCACCGACGCGCAGTCGATGAGCAGCTGGTCGTGGTAGCGCCGCTCGATGACGTACCGACGCCCCGCAAGGGTTCGCGTGGCGGGGAGGGTGCGGTGGGCGGCGGCCGGGATGCGCAGCGGCAGGTCGAGCGTGTCGTCGGTGGCGCCCTTCTCGCGGAGGAAGAAATACCAGTGGCCCTCGCCCAGCGGCAGCGCCCCGCCGGGTGCCTCGACGGCGTCCGGCCGCAGCTCGGCCCGGAACCGGCGGGCCTCGGCGGGCCCGGAGAGGGCCACCGGGAACACGGCCTCCTCCCGGTGTCCGCTGTGTCGGGCGACCAGCTCGACGGGCCGGTCCGGCTCGTCGGGGAAGGTGCCCTCCAGGAGCAGCAGGCCATCCTCGGTCCAGCTCGCCAGTTCGCAGGCGGGCTGTACGGTCCGGTCGCTGATCAGCAGATTGCCGCGGGAGCTGGCGGTGAGAGCGAGCTCCCGCCTGGCGCCGTCCGCACCGCGCGCGACCGCGTAGCGGCCCGGCAGGACGGGTCCCGGCACATCGATCGGTGTCCGGCGGCCGTCCGGTCCGACGAGGTGGAGGCTGTACGGGACGGTGCCCGCGCCCGTCGGCGGCCGGGCGTCGGTCAACGCGCCGAGCGGGATCTCGGCGGTGAAGCGCCGCCAGCCCGCCGCCGACGGCACGGCGCCCTCGTGGACCGCCGCCGGGCAGTCGAAGGAGGTGCCGGAGGGCCGGTGGGTGAGTCCGATCCGCAACGGGCCCGTGCCGAGGCGTTCGCGGATCATGCCGTCGATCACCACGGTGCGTGTCCCGTCGCCCGCGCCTCCCTCCCGGTGCGTTTCGAACCGGGCGTCGATCCGCTCGGCGTGCAGCACCAGCTTGCCGCTCTCGAAGGCGGGCACGATCCGGTGGTCGCCGTCCGGCCGGTGCACGGGCGGCGGCGCCGCCCCCTCGTCCGTGGAGACGTCGGAGCGGCGCAGCATCCCGTGGCCGGCGATGCCGATCTCGAGACGCCAGGTGAGCCGTTCGGCAGGGCCGCCGGGACCGATCCGAAGCCTGGCCGGATCGACGACCGTCTCGAAGCCGGACCGGTCGTAGTTGTGCAGGCCCTGTCGGGAGCGTGCGGTGGCCTCCGGCTCGTCGACGGTGCGCAGCCGAAGCGGCACCAGATGCCGTCGGCCGGCCCGCAGCCAGCCCGCCCGGAACTCGCTGCGCCGCGAGGCGGCGGGCAGGTTGCGGATGTAGGCGTACCCCTTGAGATGCAGTTTCCCGCCCTGCCAGTGCGCCTCGCGCAGCCGGGCGGTGAGCGGCAGGTCCCGGTCGCCGACGCGCAGCACCGACCGTGGCACGGGCCGGGTCAGTCCCGGGTACGAGGCGCTGCGGCGCCGCACGCCCCGTACGGCGAACGCGCCCGGTTCGGCCTTGTCGTGGGCGAGCAGCGCCAGCAGTTCGTCGATGCGCCGTTCACGTACGAGGTGCCACATCAGGCGCAGGCGCAGCGGCAGCCCGTCGAGGACGGTGGGGTCGACCTGGTCGGTGAACTCGTTGGCGTACGTGAGGAAGGCGCGGCGGTACTCGTCGTCGCCGTCGGGCAGCGCCTCCATGAAGTACCAGAGGTCGTTGGCGAGGACATGCGCCTCGTAGCGGCGCTTCTCGGCGGCGCTGCGGTGCTCGTCGAGGAAGGTGGAGACGCCCAGTACGTGCGAGGCCCGGTCCTGGATGCCGCGGACGACGGCGCGGCGGGTGGTGATCGAGCCCGCCCGGTCACGCCAGTGGTAGACGGGGTCCTTGACGACGTCGACGGTGCGGGCCAGGAAGTGGGCGGGAAGGACGACGGGAATGTCCTCGTAGAGGGCGCCGACCGGGAAGGCGAAGGCGTGCTCGTTCCAGAAGGACCGGCGGAAGACCTTGTTGCAGGCGATCCGGTCGGCGGCCAGGTCCCAGTCGCGCGAAATGTGGGTGCGCAGCCGGGTGCTCGCCATGGGTTTGCGGAAGTTGGGCGACTGCTGGAGCCTGCCGGAGGCGCGCAGCCGGAGCACATTGCCGGACGCGAGGTCGGAGCCGGTCTCGTCGAGTGCGCCGACGAGGAGTTCGTACGCGCGGGGCGGGAGGATGTCGTCGCTGTCGACGAAGGCGAGGTAGCTGCTGCCCGGGTCGCAGTTGCGGACACCGGTGTTGCGGGCGTGCCCGAGTCCGCCGTTCTTCTGGCTGACCAGCCGGAAGCGGCTGTCCTGTGCGGCGAATGCGGTGGCCAGGGCGGCACTGTCGTCGGTGGACCCGTCGTCGACCATCACCACCTCCAGATCGCCCATGGTCTGCTCCGCGAGGGACTTCAGGCAGTCCGTCAGATAGAGCTCGACGTTGTGGACGGGGACGACGACACTGAGCCGTGGCGGCATGTTGAGCACGTCCGTTCATCGGGGGCCTGGTTGTCCGTATGGCTCAACCCCGTGAACGCCCGGGGGTCACCGGTTACGGCCTCGAAGGTGTGACATTAGGCGCCGTCCAGGAACAGCTGTCGCACGACGCGCTCGGCGGCGCGCCCGTCGTCGTACGGACAGAACCGCTCCCGGAACGCGGCCCGGAGCGCGGTGGTCCGCGCCGACCGCCACTCCCCCGACCGGAACACCTCGATCAGTTCGTCCTCGGTGGTGGCGACGGCGCCCGGGGTGTCGCCGGGGCGGCCGGACAGCAGGTCGAAGTAGGTACCGCGCGAGGCCCGGTAGGCGGCCCAGTCCGGGGCGTAGCTGATGATCGGGCGGTCCAGGCAGGCGTAGTCGAACATCAGGGACGAGTAGTCGGTGATCAACACGTCGGAGGCGAGGCAGAGTTCCTCGACGGACGGGTGGCCGGTCACGTCGATCACACGGGCGCCGTGCAGCTGCGCGGAGCGGCCGTAGAAGTAGTGGGCGCGCACCAGCACCACATGATCCGGACCGAGTTCGCGGGCGAGGCGTTCCAGGTCGAGGCGGGGGACGAAGCCCTTGCGGTAGTCGCGATGGGTCGGCGCGTACAACAGCACGGTCTGTCCGGGGGAGAGGGAGAGCCGGTCCCGGATTTCGGCCCGCTGCGCGGCGGTGGCGGTGAAGAAGATGTCGTTGCGCGGGTAGCCGAGGTTCAGGGGCTCGTACGAGGACGGGTAGACCCGGGCCCAGATCTCGGTGGTGTGCGGGTTGGCGGAGAGGGAGAAGTCCCACTGGTCGGCGTGGGCGACGATCTTCTCGAAGCTGATGCCGTTGGTGAGGGCCGGGTAGGCGCGCTGGTCGAGCCCCATGGTCTTGAGCGGCGTGCCGTGGTGGGTCTGGAGGTAGACCTGGCCGGGGCGCTTGGTGAAGCCGCCGGGGAAGCTGGAGTTGTTGATCAGATACGTGGCGGTGGCCATGGCCCGCCAGTAGGCGCGGGAGCCCTCGATGACATACGGGGTCCCGGGCTCCATCCGGTCGCGGTGGCGGGACGAGACGACCCAGACGCCCCTGATGTGCGGGGCGAGTTCGCGCGCCTTGGCGTGGATCGCGGCAGGGTTGCAGGCGACGCCCCGGTTCCAGTACGCGCCGTAGACCGCGAGGTGGGGGTCGAGCGGCCGGTGCAGGTCGGCGCGGTAGGCGGCGCGCATGACGCAGGCGCGCAGCGTCTTCTTCCGGCGGCGCAGGGTGGCGGCGGTCCGGGCGCGCCGGTCGCGAACGGCCTGCTGGGCACGGTGGGCGGTGTAGCTGCCGGGGAGGCCGGCGGCGCGGTGGAAGGCGGGGCGGTCGGGCGGAGCGATCCGGCCGGGATCGGCGAGCACGGCACGCAGATGGCGGGTGCGCACCTCCTCGACGCGCGGGTCGTGGCCCGTCTCGGTGCGCAGCCGCTCGTACGCGTCGATGACCGCGAAGTGGTGGCGGCCGGGGGTGGTGGCGAAGGTGCCGGTGCGGCGGATGCGGTGGCGGACACAGACCCGGTCGAGCTCGGCGAGGGTGCCCGCGTCGGCCGCGAGGAGTTCGGCACGTTGGACGGGGAGGACGTCCTCGTAGGGGCCGTCGGTGAAGTGGAGACCGTGCGCGGTCCAGAACTCCCGGCGGAAGAGGCGGTTGCGGACGGACGGGAGGTCGTCGGCGGGGGCGGTCTCGCCCCACCAGTCGATGCGGTCGTGCCCGAGGAGCAGCACGTCGGGCTCGCTCCGGGCGAGCCGGTCGGCGATCGCTTCCGGTGCGCCCGGTCGCAGCAGGTCGTCCCCGTCGAGGAAGAGCAGGTACGTGCCGCGCGCCTCGGCGGCCCCTGCGTTGCGGGCCGGTCCCGCACCGCGATGCCCGGGAAGGCTCAACACCCTTGTCCTGTGGTCGCGTTCGGCGAACTCGGCGGCGATCTCGGCGCTGCCGTCCGTCGACCCGTCGTCGACGACGATCAGTTCGGTCCCGGCGTCCGACCGGTCGAGCACGGACTCCAGGGTCTCCCTGAGATATCCCTGAACGCGATGGACGGGCACGACGACGCTGAGACGGAGCATGGCAGCCGAGCGTAACCGCGCACGGACCGCGTACCGAATCGTGCGTTCACCCGTTCGGGTCAGTGCCGGTGACCCGGGGCGCCCGCCCGGGTTGACCCGGGCATGAAGCCTCGTCTCAGTGTCGTCGTACCCGTCCACAACGTCGAGGAGTATCTGGAGCCATGCCTGCGGTCGGTGGCCGAGCAGTCCGTCGACGCCATCGAGGTGGTGCTCGTCGACGACGGCTCGACGGACGGCAGCACGGCGATCGCCGAGGCCTTCGCCGCCGACGACCACCGATTCCGCTATGTCCGCCAGCCCAATGCGGGGCTGAGCGCGGCCCGTAACGCGGGGGTACGGCACACCACCCCCGGCGTCCCGTATCTGGCGTTCGCCGACAGCGACGACATCGTCGTCCACGACGCGTACGAGCGGATGCTGGCATCACTGGAGTCGACCGGATCGGACCTGGCGACCGGCAACGTCTGGCGGCTGACCGAGCAGGGCCGGCAGCAGGCCTGGCAGTACCGCTGGCTGACCGGGACCCGCGCGCGCACCCACATCAGCCGGGATCCCCGGCTGCTCGCCGACCGGGTCGCCTGGAACAAGGTGTTCCGGCGTTCGTTCTGGGACCGGCACGCCTTCGCTTTTCCGGAGGGGAAGCTCTACGAGGACACCCCGGTGATGATCCCCGCACACTTCCTCGCCGGTTCCGTCGATGTGCTGCACGAGCACGTCTACTACTGGCGGGTGCGGGAGGGTTCGATCACCCGGCGGCGTACGGATGTGAAGGGCGTACGGGACCGGATCGCGGCCTGCGAGCAGGTCAGCGCGTTTCTCGGCGGACGGGAGGCGAACAGGGGCGCTCGCCACCGCTACGACGTGTCCTGCCTGCGCGACGACTTCGTGTACTTCCTGGAGGGGCTGCCGATGGGCGGGCCCGAATACCGGGACGCGTTCATGGCCGGTGCGGGCGCGTTCCTCGACCGTGCGGGGCCTGCGGTCCTCGACGAGCTGCCCGTGGAGCTGCGGATCAAGTGGCAGCTGGTACGGGAGCGCAGGACGGCCGAGCTGCTGTCGGTACTCGGCTTCGAACGGGCCAATGGCGCGGGGACGTTCGCGGTCACCGGTGTGCCCGGACGGCGGCGGGCAGCTTTCCCCGGTGTGCCGGAGAGCGCCCGCCCGGCCAGGACCGATCTCCCTGCGGTGGCGCGGCTGCTCGGGGCCGAGTGGGGCGGCGACGGGAAGCTCCGGCTGCGCGGATACGCGTACATCCGCAATCTGTCGGCCCCGGCCCCGCGCCACTCGCTGAAGATGGGGATGGTGCGCGCGGCCCGGGGCACACGGCTTCGGACCGTGCCGGTGCGGACCGTTCCCGCCCCTGCGGCGACCATCGACTCCGGCCAGGAGTTGCACAGTTATGACGGGTCCGGCTTCGAGCTGGTCCTCGACCCGAGGCGGCTGCGGCCGGGCAGCTGGCTGGTCGGAGTGGTGGTCGCCGGGCACGGTGTGGTGCGGCGCGTCGCGGTGCGGGCCGTGGAGGCGGGTGCGGTCCAGCCGCTGGTCCACGACCTGGGCGACGGGCGGCGGGCGGTGCTCGACTACCGGGGCGGGCGGCTGCAGCTGACCGTGGCACAGCTGTCCGCCCGGTGCGAGGCCCATCGCACCGGGGACGAGCTGGAGTTGACGGGCCGGCTGTACGGGGGCGCGCGGCCGAAGTCGCTGGTGCTGACGTGCGACGGGTCGCTGGAGCGCGAGTACCGCTACCCGTTCGAGTGCCGGGCCGACGAACGCTTCACGGTACGGATCCCGCTCGCCGACCTCGCCCGCATGGCGGACGCACCCGGCCCGCCGCACCGGGCGCCGCGTGAGGTCGAGGCGGAGCCCGGCGGCCGGTGGCGGGCACGGCTGATCCTTGCGGACGGCTCCCGCGTGCCGCTCCCCGCCGCACCGGACCTGCCGCTTCCGGCACTCGCCGACGCGGGGGGCGAACTGGTCCTGGACCTGACCGGGCAGCCGGTCGTGGACCGGGCCGAGTGGACGGCGGACGGGGCGCTGCGCCTGGAGGGCACGGCAGGTTCGGCGGAGGGCGTACCCCCGCTCGTGCTGCGGCATGACGTGCTGTGCGAGACGGTGACCGTCCCGGTGGCGTACGGAGAGACGCGCGGGGGCCGGCGCGGCGCAGGCCGTTTCACCGCGTTCCTCGCCCCGTCGGTCGCGGCGGGTCTGCACGAGGGGCGCTGGGATTCGCATCTGGGCGGGCTGCCCGTCCGGGTACTGACCGCGCTCACCGCTCGGCTGCCGCTCCGCAGTAAGGGCGAACCCACCGGCCCTGCCAGGGAGTTCACACTCGACCGTCGTCACGGCGACCGGCTGACCGTGCACGCAGGCCCGGTCCTCGCACCCGCCGAACGGGGCGCGTACCGCCAGGCCGCCCTGCGCGGCACGTACTACCCGGCGCAGCGCGCCCTGCCGCTGCGCGACACCGTTCTGTACACCGGCGGCGACTCCCCGCGCGCCGTCCACCACGAACTCGTGCGCCGGGGTGTGGAGTTCGAGCATCTCTGGGTGACGGACGGACGACAGGGGCACCATCCGCCCACCGCCGTGCCGGTCGTCGAGCACAGCACCGCCTGGTACGAGGCCCTGGCACGGGCACGCCGGATCGTCACCGCCGACCAGCTCCCCGAATGGTTCGAGCGGCGCCCCGGGCAGACGGTCGTGCAGACCTGGCACGGCGCCCCGCTGGGCCGCTTCGGCACGGACCTCACCGACTCCCTCTACGCCGACCACCACCACCTGGCGTCCCTGCCGCACCGCGCCGCCCAGTGGTCCGTCCTGGTCTCCCCCAGCAGCTGGGCCACCCCCCATCTGCGCCGTGCGCTCGCCTACGCCGGCGAGGTCCTGGAGGCCGGCTCGCCCGCCAACGATCTGCTCTTCGCCGCCGACCGGGAGAAGACCGCCGAGCGGGTACGGCGAAGGCTCGGCATCCCGGCCGGGCGCCAGGTGGTGCTGTACGCCCCGACCTACCGGGACCACCTGGCCCACGCGGCCACCGTCACGGGATCCCACCGCTGTCACTGGGATCCGGCGCTCGACTCCTCCGCCCTGTCGGAGGCGCTCGGCGACACCCACACCCTGCTGGTGCGCAGGCATCCGCGGGTGACCGGCTCCGTGCCCGACGGCCCCCACGTTCGCGATGTGTCCGCGCACCCGGACACCGCCGAGTTGCTGCTGATCGCCGATGTCCTGGTCACCGACTACGCGGGGCTGATGTTCGACTTCGCGCACACCGGCCGGCCGATGCTCTTCCACACGTACGACCTGGAGCACTACCGCGACACCGTGCGGGGCTTCTGCCTCGACTTCGAGACCCGCGCGCCCGGCCCGCTGCTCGTCGGCACGGACGAGATCGCCCGGGCGCTGCGCAACCCCGGCACCCTGGCCGCGTCGGCGCAGCGGCATGCGGAGGCCTACGAGAGCTTCCGCAGGGACTTCTGCGACCTGGACGACGGCGGGGCGGCGGCCAGGGTCGTGGACCGGCTGCTGGCACCACAGGCGGCGGAAGGGGCGGTCAGTTCTTCTTGAGGGCGGCGACCGCCGAGGCGGCGAGATCGTCGAGGTACCCCTTGGGCAGCTCGCCGCGCACGACCGCGAGCCGCCAGTAGAGCGGTCCGACGATCAGGTCCAGTGCGCGGTCCGGGTCACTGTCCTCGGGCAGCTCGCCGCGGGCGACGGCGTCCCGGACGACCACGGCGGCGATGCCCTGCTGCGGGTCCAGCAGGGCCGCCTTGATCGTGTCGGAGATCTCCGGGTTGCGTGCCGCCTCGACCAGCAGGTCCGGGATGATCTGCGAGGCGACGGGGTGCCGCAGGGCGTAGGCGGCCAGTTGCAGGACGGCGCGGACGTCCCCGTACAGCGAACCGGTGGCCGGAGCGGGCATGCCCTGAACGGCGACAGCGGAGACCAGGTCGAGAACCAGCGCCAGCTTGGACTTCCAGCGGCGGTAGACGGCGGTCTTGCCGACGCCCGCGCGCCGGGCGATGCCCTCGATCGACATCCGGGCGAAGCCGACCGCCGCCAGTTCCTCGAAGACGGCGCTGCGAATGGCATCGGTGACGTCCTCGCGCAGCACAGCGGCTCCGGCGGGGACGCGACGGCGGGTTCCCGGGTCGGTGGTCATGGCCAGAATGATAGTCCGTAACGACGAAACGGTTGCGTTGCGACGTCCATGCGCCCTACCCTCGACGTAGCGACGATACGGTTCCGTTCCGGCGATCGCGATTGTTCCTGCCCTCCCGTCGAAAGCGATCGTGGTGAGCCAGACAACAGCCTCAGCGACCCCGCCGGCCGCACCGGCCCCGGCGGTGACCCATGCGGACCCCGCCACCGCGCTCCTCCCGGTGTACGAACCGGGCGAGCTCGCCGCGCTCGCGGCCCGGCACGGGCTGACCGTGAGCGGCGCCCGGCCGACCCTGGGCGCCTACATCCGGCAGCTGTGGGGGCGCAGGCACTTCATCACGGCATTCGCCACCGCCAAGCTCACGGCGCAGTACAGCCAGGCGAAGCTCGGCCAGATCTGGCAGATCATGACCCCGCTGCTCAATGCGACGGTCTACTACTTCATCTTCGGCGTCCTGATGAACACGAAGCGCAACGTCGAGGACTTCGTACCGTTCCTCGTCACGGGCGTCTTCATCTGGACCTTCACAAGCAGCTCGATCACTGCGGGCACCCGCGCGATCAGCGGCAACCTCGGCCTCGTACGGGCGCTGCACTTCCCGCGCGCCTCACTGCCGATCGCCCTGGCCCTGCAACAGCTCCAGCAGCTGCTGTTCTCGCTGGGCGCGCTGGTGCTGATCCTCATCGGGTTCGGGCAGTTCCCGCGGCCGTCCTGGCTGCTGGCCGTTCCGGCACTCTTCCTGCAGGCCGTGTTCAACACCGGCGTCTCGATGGTGGTGGCACGGCTGGCCGCCCGGACCCCGGACATCGCCCAGCTGATGCCGTTCGTCCTGCGCACCTGGATGTACGCCTCCGGCGTCATGTGGAGCATCGACGCGCTGCTCAAGGGAGACCGGGTCCCGCACTTCGTGAAGGTGGCGCTGGAGTGCAATCCGGCCGCCGTCTTCATCGACCTGATGCGGTTCGCCCTGATCGACAGTTTCAGCGGGTCCCAGCTGCCCCCGCATGTGTGGGCCGTCGCCGCGGGCTGGGCGCTCGTGTGCGGGGTGGGCGGCTTCGTGTACTTCTGGAAGGCCGAGGAGCTGTACGGACGTGGCTGAGAACATGAATGGCACCGACGAGCGTGTCCCCACCGTCGTCGTCGACGACGTCCACATCACGTACAAGGTCAATGGCGCCCGTACCGGAAGAGGCAGCGCCACCTCGGCCCTCAGCCGGATCGCCTCCCGACGGCAGGCCCCCGGAGTGCGCGAGGTGCACGCCGTGAAGGGCGTCAGCTTCGCCGCGTACAAGGGCGAGGCGATCGGCCTGATCGGCTCCAACGGCTCCGGGAAGTCGACGCTGCTGAAGGCGATCGCGGGTCTGCTGCCGCCGTCGAAGGGCCGGGTCCACACCCAGGGCCAGCCTTCGCTGCTCGGGGTCAACGCGGCCCTGATGAGCGATCTGACCGGCGAGCGGAACGTCATCCTCGGCGGGCTCGCGATGGGCATGACCCGCGAGGAGATCCGCGAGCGCTACGAGCAGATCGTCAACTTCTCCGGCATCAACGAGAAGGGCGATTTCATCACCCTCCCGATGCGGACGTACTCCTCGGGCATGGGCGCCCGGCTACGCTTCTCCATCGCCGCCGCCAAGAGCCACGACGTCCTGCTGATCGACGAGGCGCTGTCCACGGGCGACGCCAAGTTCCAGCGGCGCAGCAAGGAGCGCATCATCGAGCTGCGCAAGGAAGCGGGCACGGTCTTCCTGGTCAGCCACAGCAACAAGTCGATCACCGAGACCTGCGACCGGGCGATCTGGCTGGAGGCAGGAACGCTGCGGATGGACGGTCCGGCGAAGGACGTCGTCGCCGCGTACGAGAAGTTCACCACCGCCAAGAAGTAGCGAACCCGAACCGAAGGGGGGCGCCCCGGGCCGAAGCCCGGGGC